>NZ_JBFUFP010000015.1:0-27885 GCF_056403375.1 Rhizobacter sp. P2_H2 | reverse complement strand
ATCGACGACCTGGTGGCCAGCGGCGACCGCGTCGGCGTGCACCTGCACTTCCGCGGCCATTTCACCGGCAGCTTCGCCGGCCGGCCGGGCAGCGGCCAGGTGGTCGATTTCCAGGCCTTCGATCTCTACCGCGTCGAGGCGGGCCGGATTGCCGAGAACTGGCATCTCGAAGACAACCTGACGCTGATGCAGCAGCTCGGCGTGATCGCCAACTGAACCCGCAGGACGCCCGATGAACATCACTTCCCTTCGCTTCGACGGCCAGCACGTCGTCGTGGTCGGCGGCAGCTCCGGCATCGGCCGGGCGGTCGCCGTGGCGGCCGAGGCGGCCGGCGCCCGCGTCACCGCGCTCGGCCGCCACACGCCGATCGCCTGCGACCTCACCGACGACGCGAGCGTCGTGCAGGCCTTCCAGCGCACCGGCGCGATCGACCACCTGGTGTTGACGCCCGGCGCACGCGTCGGCTCGCCGCGGCTCGAGCAGCTCACCGACGCCGAGCTGCTGACCGCCTACCAGGT
Organism: Rhizobacter sp. P2_H2; assembly: GCF_056403375.1. Taxonomy (NCBI): domain Bacteria; kingdom Pseudomonadati; phylum Pseudomonadota; class Betaproteobacteria; order Burkholderiales; family Sphaerotilaceae; genus Rhizobacter; species Rhizobacter sp. P2_H2. The sequence continues at coordinate 27,366 of NZ_JBFUFP010000015.1, read as the reverse complement.
CAAGCTGTTCGGCAGCCTGCGTGCCATCCGGGCGGCGCTGCCGGTGCTCGCGCCGACGGCCTCGATCACGCTGACCTCGGGCCAGCTGGCGCGCAAGCCGAGCCCCGGCGGGCTGCTGAAGGGCAGCCTGAATGCCGCGGTCGACGCCGCCGGCAGGCAGCTCGCGAAGGAACTGGCGCCGCGGCGCGTCAACATCGTCAGCCCCGGCGCGATCGACACGCCGCTGTGGGGCGCCGACGGCGACGCGGCCCGTGCGGCCACGCTCGCACGCGTCGGCGGCACGCTGCCGGTCGGCCGCGTCGGCCGGCCCGATGAACTGGCGCAGGCCTACCTGCTCGCGATGGCGACCGGTTTCATGACCGGCTCGGTGATCGACGTCGATGGCGGCGGCCTGCTGTGACGTCGTGTCGACGCTGAGACACTGGCGGGCATGGACCGCCTGAACGACCTGCGACTGTTCGTCGATGCCGCTGCGCTCGGCAGCTTCTCTGCCGCCGGGCGCAAGCACGGCCTGTCGGCGGCAGCGTCGAGCGCGACCATCCAGCGCATCGAGGCCGCGCTCGGCGTCAAGCTGTTCGAGCGCACGACGCGCCGGCTGCGGCTGACGGAAGAGGGCGAGGCCTACCGCCACTACGGGCAGCAGGCGCTCGACGCGCTGGCCGAGGCCGCGCAGGTGCTGCAGGCCGGCCACCGCGAGGTGCGCGGCACGCTGCGCCTGTCGGCGCCGTCGGACCTCGGCCGCAATGCGCTGCTCGCGCACCTCGACACGTTCCAGCAGCAGCACCCGCAGGTGAAGCTGGTGCTGAACCTCGGCGACACGCCAGCCGACCTGCTGGCCGACGACATCGACCTCGCGATCCGCTACGGCCAGCCGCGTGACAGCCGCATGGTGGCGCGCCTGCTGGCACCGAGCCGGCGCGTGGTGTGCGCGGCGCCGGCGCTGGTCGCGCGCGTGGGCCTGCCGGCGTCACCGGAGGCACTGGCCGCGTTGCCGACGCTGGTGCTCGTGACCGATGCCGGGCCGATGCAGGACTGGCGCTGGCGGCAGGGCGATGCCGCGCGCACGGTGCGCGTGGCCCGCACGCACGAGAGCAACGACGGCGATGTGATCCGCCGCTGGGCGATCCAGGGGCGGGGCTTCGCGTACAAGTCGCTGCTGGACGTGGCGGCCGACCTGCAGGCCGGGCGCCTGCTGACCGTGCTCGATGCGCAGTTCAGCGAGCCGGCACCGCTGAACGCGCTGTACCACCCGCACGGTTTCCAGCCGCCGCGCTTGAAGGCGCTGCTGGCGCACCTGCAGCAGGCCTTCGCCGGCTGACCCGCATCGTCGTCAGGCCGGGTCCTGCGGCGCCTCCCGCAGCACCATCGCCGCCGGTTTCGACATCGGCAGCCCCGCCTCGCGCAGCCCGCCCAGCACCGTGAACAGCAGCGCGCTCTTCACCGCATACGACTGCCGCGGCGACACCACGTAGCCGGTCGCGTTGAACACCAGGTTGCCGTTGTCGAAACCGTCGAGGTAGACCTTCGGCACCGGTGTCTCCAGCACGTCGTCGTGTTGCTCGAAAGCCTGCAGCAGCAGGTCGCGCACGCGTTCGGTGTCGGTGTCCAGCGGCATCGGCAGCTTGATCTGCACCAGCCCCAGCGGGCTCGCGAGCGTGACGTTGCGCACCGTCTTCGTGATGAACTCCGAGTTCGGCACGATCACCGTCGAGCGGTCGCCCATCTGGATCTCGGTGGCGCGCACGTTGATGCGGCGGATGTCGCCCTCGATGCCGCCGAGCGTCACCCAGTCGCCCACCTTCACCGGCCGCTCGGCCAGCAGGATCAGCCCCGAGACGAAGTTCGACACCACCGCCTGCAAGCCGAAGCCGATGCCCACCGACAGCGCGCTCGCGATCCACGCGATCTTGTCGAGCGCCAGCCCGACGGCCGACAGCCCGAACGCGATCGCGAGCACCGTGCCGACGAAGCCGAACAGCGTGGTGGTCGAGCTGCGCATGCCGGCGTCGAGCCGCGTGGTCGGCAGGAAGCTGCGTGTCAGCCAGCGCTTGAGCGCGCGCACCGCCAGCAGGCTGAGGCCGAACACCAGCAGCGCGCGCAGCACCGCCACCGGCCGCACCTGCAGCTCGCCGACGGCCACGCCGACGTCGAGCTGGCCGAGGCGCTGCCACAGGTCGCCCGGCCCCTCGCCGAACGGCGCAAGGATCAGCACCAGCGCCACCAGCAGCACCGCGAGCTGCAGGCTGCCCGCGCCGATGACGGCCACCTGGTTGCGCAGGTGCGAGGGTGATACCGCGGCATCCGAGTGCGCCTCGATCGCGCCATCGGGCTCCTCCGCGTCCGGATCGGTGAGCGGCGGCGAGCGCACCCAGGTGTCGAAGACATCGCCGACCAGCAGGTTCAGCAGGTAGGCGGTCAGCGAGACCGCGAACACCCAGACCACCTGGCGCGCGACGAAGCCGCCGAGCGCCACGTAGCCGACCACGATGCAGACGACGCTCGCCACCAGCGCGAGCCACACGCCGCCCAGCATCAGCGAGACCCACAGCGGGCGGGGCAGGGTGTCGAGCGGCGATGTGGGTTCCGGCGGGGGCTCGATGGCCGCAGCGGCGAGTGCTGCGCGCCGCAGCCGCTCGCCCGTGCGCAGGCTGCGGCCGACGACCAGCGCCAGCACCAGCGCATAAACGCAGTTGATCGCGACCTCGGCCGCGAGATCGGCCTGCGCCAGCACCGCAAGCCGCTGCATCARCCAGCCGGCCAGCGTGACGGCGCCGATCACCACCGGCTGCCGGCGCAGGGCCGTCGCCAGCGCATCGGGCATCGGCAGCAGCCGCCACGCCGGCCGGTCGGCCGACAGCAGCGCGCGCCCGAGGCCGGCGAGGTAGGCCGAGAACAGCACCGCGCCGAGGAAGCTCGCGAGCATGCCGTGCAGCGGCTCGGGCACCGGGCGCTGCCAGTTCAGGCCCAGCACCAGGCCCCACGCGACGGCCCCGGGAGCGAGCATCCACAGCAGCGTCTGCGCGAGGGCGTACAGCGTGCGGCGCACCCGCGCGGCCGGCGAGTGGGTGGCGACCAGCCGCGCGACGACGCGGCCGAGCGCGATGCGCAGCGCGATGCCGATCAGCGCGACGCCGAGCCAGGCCAGCCACGCCGCGGCCGACATGCGGGCGAAGGCCGCGGCGAGCTGGTCCTGCCACGGCGAAGGCGTCGCTTCGCCGGGCGAGAGCAGGTCGCGCAGGTCGTGCCAGAACGAGGTGCTGAGCAGCGCATCGGTACGCTCGAACAGGTGCGCCTGGAAGCGCGAGCGGCGCTGCCGCGCGGCCTGGTCGGCGAGCTGCAGGCTCTCGACCGACAGCAGCCGCGCGAGCTTGATGCGCGCGGTCAGGGCCTCGGTGGTCTTCTGCAGGCTGCCACGCTGGGTGGCGACATCGCTGTCTTCGCGGGTGCCGTCGGGGGCGGCGCCGAGTTCGGTCAGCCGCGCCTGGGCGCGCGCGAGTTCGGGGGCCTGGGCTTGCGCGATCTGCTCGGCGTTGTGCTGGATCTCGAGCAGCGCGTCGCGCATCGCGACCAGCTCGGCATCGGGGCTGTCGGCCTGCAGGCGCTTCTCGATCGAGTCGACGCGCAGGCGGGCCGCTTCGAGGGTGGCGTCGGGGTCGTCGGCGGGCTGGGCGCTCGCGGTGACGGTGGCGGTGAGGGCGCCCAACGCGAACAGCAGCGTGAGCAGCAACGAGCGCGTGATCCGTGTCAGAAAGGAAACAGCCTGTGGTCGGCCTGGCATGCGATCGGCTCCATTCGAGAGGGCAGCGGGAATCGCGCATCCTGCCACCGTGGTGCAGGGCTTGGCAAACGAGGTGCCAAGGGGGCCTGCGGACATCACCGCATCGTGGCAGCCATGCCGGTGATCAAGCGGTCGAGCAGGCGGGCGTAGCCGCGCGCGTCCTCGCGATGGACCGTGTCGAGCAACTCGGGCCAGATCTCGCTCCACAGCGACCGCAGCGCATGGCGTTGCGCTGTGTCCTCTTGATCGCGAACGCTCTGCACGCCGGCGCAGGTCTTGTCCAAGGACTGCCGCAACACCCTGGCGACGTCGGCACGGTCACAGGTGCTGGCGCGATCCGCGAGCGCCATTGCGTCACGCAATGCCTGCGGGCGCAGACGTGGCTTCAGGTATTTCTCCACCACCCTGAAGCGGACATCGCGGGAAAACGCCACGACCCGGCGCGGATGGCGGCGCAGCTTCTTCAGAGCGGACCGATACGCGTCGATGTCGTGCTCGTCGATGGCACGCTGCAGTGCGGCCAGGCACGTTGACGCCGCCCGACCCGACAGGCCGGTCGAGACGCTGGTGGATGCCGGGACACCTTCCCGCAAGGTCGCCAGGTGGCTGCGGAGCTTTTCCAGGTGCGCGGTCATCGTGTTCGCCACGCTCGTGTTCAGCGCCAGGATCGACTCAGTCACAAGGCATGACAAGGCCTGGAGCGGACCGGATTGGCTTTCCCATGCCTGCGCCTTCAACTGGAGTGACGCGAACATCAGCGCGGCTTCGAAGCTTCCGAGGTCGTTCCGTGAGGTGGCCTCTTCGAGGTCGGACCGGAGTTCTGCGCTGAAATGCTCCAGCACGCAACGCGTGACGTGGGGATCGGCGTCATCGCAGAGGGCATCGAATGCCGCGGGCAGCGATCTGCTGCGATGGCGGTAGTCGGCGAAGAGCATCGTCACTGTCTCATTCAGCGCGATGTCCAGATCGACCCGAGCCTTCTTCAGAGATGCATCGATCTGGTCCTTCTTCAGCTTCGCGGCCACTGTATCGATCGGCTCGACGGTTCCGTGGTGTGGTGGCTCGCCGAGCCACAGCGCAAGAACACCGTCCACGCACGGCGCGTCTTGCAGCAGTGCGCGCGTGTCGGTGGCCAGGTTCAGCAACAGCTCACCGAACTCGTGCTGCTGTGCCGACTGCAGCTGGGGAAGGGTCGCGCGCCACAACGCACGGAGATCCGACCGGAGCCCGGGTGGACAGGCCTCGACCGCGCGCGGGAACCCGGCCTGGAGAGCCTTCAGCGTCGGCATCAGGAGTCGCGCGTCGACCGTCCGTCCAGCTGCGTTCCTGGTTCGAAGAATCCCGGGAGGCCTCGGTTCCGAGGCGGTGGAACCGGATGGGATGACGGGCAGAGGACCTTGCCGGTTCAGGGCCGCACTGTTCATGCTGAAGGCGAGAGTGGTGCTTCCGCCCTGAGTGGCCGGTTTCGGGCATTCGTTCCCGGCACCGCATTGATTGATGGCGTGCTTCTCAGAAACGGAACGAGACGCCGAYGCCCCACTGCAGGTCGGGCGTGTCGCGGGTCAGCCCGCGCGACGCGGCGATGTCGAGCTGCAGCGAATCGTTCACCAGCCAGCTGGCCCCGAGGTCGAAGCTGACGACGTTGCCGCCATGCGCCCGGCTTGCCAGTTGCTGGCCGGCGATCTCGACGAAGGTGTGCCAGGCCGGCGACCAGCCCTTGCTGAGCGTCACCGCGAGGATGCCGGCGGTGAAGCGCGAGCCGTCTTCGGTCTTGTCGGCGACGAGGCCGGGCATCACGCCGATCGACATGTCATCCGGCAGGTCCCATTCGGCGACGAAGCGCAGCGACAGGCGCAGGCCCTGGCCGCGGAACGCGGTGGAGCCGGTGTCGAGGTCGACGTTCGCCAGCCAGGCCATGCCGGGCGTGCCGCGGGCCTCGTCGCCCTCCTGCATGCGCCACTTGATGCCGATCGAGGTGTCGGCCATGCCGCGCTCGGTGTCCGTGCGCAGGAAGCCGTCGGTCTCGACGCGGAACTCCATGTCGTCGCGAAAGCCCAGCCGCAGCAGCGTCGGCGTGCTGCGCGTGCGGGTCTTCAGGCCGTCGGCCTCGTTGCGCTCGAAGCCGAGGCCGGTCTCGATCTGCACACGGCCGCGGCCGACGACCTCGCTGGATTCGACGAAGTCGGGGCGGTCGGTGGTGATGCTGTCGGCGGCGCGCGCATGGTGTGCGGCCAGGGCACCGACCAGCACGGCGGTGGCGATGGTCGCCGCCCGCGTTGGCGAAAGGAGGGCTGTCTTCATCTCGTCTCCCCGGCGAGAGGGTCCCGCACCCCCCATGCTATCGGCGGTGCCGGCACCGAACTGAAGCTGGCTTTCAGGCAACTCCGCTCAGCGGAACTGCCACGCCATCGTCACCCGCACGCTGCGCGGCTCGACCGGATGGACATGCTGGTCCGCCACCGGCGCCGTCTCGCCCGCCCGCTGCGACTCGTACCAGTAGTCGATGTCGCTCGCCGCGCGGTTGAACAGGTTGAACACGTCGACGTTGAACGTCAGGCTGCGCGTTGCACGCCAGCCGCCGCGCAGGTAGGCCAGCGTCGTCGCGCTCGACCGCTGCGAGCCGTCCTCGATCAGGTCGCGCGACCCGAAGTGCCGCAGCTGGAACTGCCCGAACCAGGGCGACGCCGCATCGGCCCAGGTGAGGCCGGCCGACAGCACGCGGTTGACCGCCCCGGGTACGTGATCGCCCTCCGGCGCGCTGTCGGTGAAGCGCGCGCGAGAGGCCGCCAAGTCCACGTCCAGCAACCAGCCCTTCCACGCCCGCCCCCCCAGCGCCTCCAGCTGCCAGTGGTTGTTCCACTCGACGCCGCTGCGCCGGCTCGCGCGGTTCGGCTCGGTGGTGCCTGCATCGCCGACGAAGACCAGCTCCGAATCCAGGTCCAGCCGCCACAGCGCAAGCGAGCTCTGCAGGCCCGGCACGATTTCGCTGCGCAGCCCCAGTTCGCCGCCGCGGCTGCGCACCAGCCCGGGCACCGGATCGGCGGCCGCCGTCGTGCCACGCGCGTCGTTGCTGTGGAAGCCGCTGCCGTAGTTGGCGAAGAACTCGGTCTGCGCCCATGGCCCGAAGATCAGCGACAGCTTCGGCGACGCGATGCCGTCGCCCACGCGGCCGCTGTTGCCGGCCACCGAGCTGTCGACGGAGAAGTGCGCCCGATCGGCGCGCAGCCCGGCCACGCTCCTCAGCCACGGCGTCCAGTTCGTCGCCCATTCGCCGTAGACGCCGGCCGATGCCTGCCGCACCTGGCTCTCCTGTTTCACCGCCAACCGCTGCCCGTGCGCCGCCGCATACAGCCCGACGGGGCTCAACTGGTCATGCCGCAACTGCAGCCCGAGGCTGAACTGCTGCTCGCGCCCGCCCAGCTTCACGTTCCAGTGCCGGCTCGCCTCGCCGCCCAGCACCTGGCGCCGCTCGGCCTGCTCGAACTGGTCGCCGTTGACCGGATCGTCCATGAGGTAGGTGAAGTCGGAGAACAGGTTCAGCCGCGAGCGGATCGCGTACGCGCTCACGCGCCAGTCGCCGTCGTCCAGCAGCCGCGTCTGCTGCGCCGACAGGCTGATGCGCTGCGTGCTGCCGCCGTCGCTCGGGTCCAGCGTGCCGAAGCGGCCCACCGTGCCGTCGTCCACCGCGCGCTGCGGGATCTGGTCGGTCGCCGACCAGCGCGAGTCGTAGGCCATGAAGCTCAGGCTGCGCGAGCCGGCCGCGTTCCGTTCGCCATAGCGCAGCCAGCCGTTGACCTTGCGCAGGCGCTCGGGCTGCTCCCACGGGCCGTCGTTGCCGTGCAGTTCCAGCGCGCCCAGCAGGTGGCCCTCGCCGAAGGCCGTGCTGTCGGCCAGCAGCGCACGCCGGTAGCCGTGCTCGCCCAGCGTCAGCTTGGCGGTGCCGCGCGGCATCTCGTCGACCAGCGCGATGCGCGCCGTGCCGGCCGATGCGAAGTCGCCATCGGCCGCGAAGTACGGTCCCTTGTGGTAGTCGATGCGCTGCACCAGCTCCGGGATCAGGAAGTTCAGGTCGCTGTAGCCCTGGCCGTGTGCGTGGCTCACCATGTTGACCGGCATGCCGTCGACGAAGCTCGCGAAGTCGGTGCCGTGGTCGAGGTTGAAGCCGCGCAGGAAGTACTGGTTGGCCTTGCCGTCGCCGCTGTGCTGCGTGACGATCAGGCCGGGCACGAACTCCAGCACCTCGGCCGGCCGCAGTGCCGGGCGGTTGGCGATCAGCCGGGCGGTGACGCTGCCTTCGCTGGCGGCGCTCGACGTGCCGACGCCGTTCAGGTAGTGGCCGATGACCTCGACGGGGGGCAGGGCCGCTTCGCTCGCCACCTGGGCACTCGCTGTTCCGAGCCTGATGTCGAAGGCGCGTTCGGTCAGCCACACCACCGCGACCAGCACGATCAGCGCCGAGCCGCCGCGCAGCAGCACATGCCGGTAGAAGCGTGTCGTTCGCAGCACCCAGACGCTCGCCACGAAGGCGGCGACGATCGCGAGCTGCCCCAGTTCAACACCGAGGTTGAAGCCGAGAAGCGGCAGCGCGAGTGCGCCCTGCGCGAGCCCGGCGTCCTTCAGCGCGCCGGCGAACCCGAAGCCATGCACCAGCCCGAACGCGAAGGTCAGTTTCCAGCGGCCCTCGCGCACCATCGGCACCAGGTTGTTCAGCGCCGCGAACACGACGCTGGCGGCGATGATCGATTCGACCCAGCGCGACGGCGGGTTCACGAGATCGAAGGCGGCCAGCGCCAGCGTGATCGAGTGCGCCACGGTGAAGGCGGTGACGACGCGCAGCACCTCGGCCAGCACCGGCCGCAGGCGCGGCGATGCCAGCACGGCCGGCAGCAGCAGCGCGAGCAGGAACAGGATGTGGTCGCTGCCGATCAGGATGTGGTGCACGCCCTCGGCGACGAAGCCRGCGAAGACGGGCCCGGCAGCCGTGCCGAAGCTGCGCGGCGCATCGCCGGGCACCAGCACGGCGGTCTCATCGCGGCCCTGCTGTTGCACGCGGACGATGCCGCGGTGCGTCGGGTCGCTTTGCGCGAACAGCTGGTAGACGGGCGTCAACGACTGGACCGGTGCGGGGCAGGTCCAGCGTCGCGTCAACACCGCATAGTGGCCGTCGCTGTGCTCGTCGAGCTGCTGCGCGCCGCTGGCGCCGGGCGCGCACGGCGCGCCGTCGGCCTGCACCGACAGGCCTTGCAGAGACAGCCGGTCGATGTCGGCCCAGCGCGTGCGCACCTCGCCCCAGGCGAGCTGCCCGTCGTCGTCGGCATCGAGTGCGAGTTCGCGTTCCAGGTCGCGCAGCGCGATGTCGAAGCGCTGTTCCACGATGGCGCCATCGACCTTCAGGTGGACGTAGGCGTCACTCGGCTTGTGGGCCTGCGCGAGGAGCGGCAGCAGGCCGAGGCAGGCGATCAGCAAGTGGCGCGCATTCATGAGCCGCTCCCGGCGAGCGCCTGCAGGCGCGCATCCTGCCAGCCGGTGTCGCGGACCCGTTGCCACACCGGCTGTGCCGCCTGCGGTTGCTTCGCCGCCAGCGCGGCGCGTACCAGCAGCAGCGCGTCGGCCGGTTCCTTCTGGACGGCCCAGTTCGCCTGCGCGCTCGACAGCGCGGCGGGCGCGTCGCCCAGCAGGTCGAGTTCGTAGCGCGCTTGCTCGCGCGCGTGGCTGCGGTCGCCGCGCAGGCGGGCCGCGTCGAAGCGAGCGCTCAGCGTGGCGATGGCCTGTGGCGCGCGGGGATCGGCGCTGCGCTTCCAGGCGATCGCCAGGCGCAGCAGCAAGGCGTCCGCATCCTCGCGGCCGGCCAGCAGCGCTGCGGCATCGCGCTCGCGGTGTTGCGCCAGCAGCCAGTCGGCGCAGGCGGCCAGCGTGTAGACGTCGGGTGGCGATGACGCTGCGATCGCGCGCCGGTACAGCGCATCGGCCGATGCATCGCCGCGGCGCTCGGCCAGTTCGGCCTGCACGAGCGCCAGCCAACCGGTGTCGGCGTCCGGCTGCCGGGCCAGTGCGGCCAGCGCCGCCGCGGCGGGTTCGGCCCGGCCTTGCAGGCTCATCAATTCGGCACGGCAGACCTGCGCCGGCAATTGCACCGCGCTGCCGAGGGCCGCGTAGTGCGCTCCCAGCAGGCGTTCGCAGCCGGCATCGGCCTCGCGCCAGCGGCCTTGCACCTGCAGCACCGAGGCACGCGTCAGCTCGGCCTGGGCCTGGATGGCCAGCGGTACCGGTTGCGGGCCGGGCTGCAACAGCGCATCGAGATCCTGCAGGGCCGGCCCGAAATCGTGCTGGCTCTGCCGCACGATCGCGCGCAGCAGGCGCACCGGCGCCGGGGGATGGGGCTGGGTCCACCACGGCGCCAGGGCGGCCTGGGCCTGGCCGAGTTCGCGTGGGTCGCCGTCGCGGCGCGCGCGTTCGATGGCGTCGTGTGCCAGCCGCGTCGCGAGCTGCAGTTCGGCCGGGTGCTGGCGCAGTTGCTCGCGCAGCGCGCGTTGCTGCTGGCGCTCGGCGCTGCTGCCGATGCGGGCCGGCAGGCGCTCGACGATGGTGTCGTCGCCGGCTGGAACGAAGGGGGCGGCGTGGCACAGCGCGGCATGCAGCAGCGCCACCGGCCACCACCGGAAGATCGAGCGAATCATCATCACCTCGGCTGGAAAAGGGTCCGTCGCCCGGATCGGCATCCGGACGACGGGTTCCGGTCAGAGCGTGGCCGGTTCGTCGGTCTCGCTGGTCGGCACGTTCGCGATGGCGTCCAGGCTCAGCGGCTCGCCGCTGTCGGACGCCACGTTCACCCGTGCCGCGGCGTACTCGGTGTACGCCGCCGGCGTGGCTGCCGCAGTGACGGGCACCGCGGTTTCCTCCGGGGCCGGCGCGTCGCCGCCGGACCCTCCGCCGCCACCGCACGCCGTCAGCAAAGCGGCACCCACCAGGCTCATGCCGAACGCTTGAAGAAGCTTGTTCATGCTGCGCTCCTCAATGCGTTCCGCCGATGGGCGTGAACAGGTACGGGAAGCCCGGCAGCAGCGGCAGCACGGCCTGGTCGACCGCGTCGTGCAGCTTCAGCGAGGTGGCCCCCAGCGGCACGTTGGCCGGCTTGCAGGCCGCGCCGAAACCGAACTTGTCGGTGTCGCCGTTGGCGATGCACAGCCCGCCCATCACCGCGACCAGCGAGACGTCGACCACGTCGTCCTTCGGCCGGCGGCCGTTCGGGAAGCCGGCGTTGTCGGTGCCGCCCGCAAGGATGTTGCCGACGATGCCGAGCCGGTTCTGGTCGGCGAAGGCCACCGGCGCGATCGCGGTGTTCAGCCGCAGCATTTCGGAGGGCGTCACGCTCGCCGGCTGGTTCACGCCCTTGATGCCGGTCAGGAAGGCCGTCACGAGGTCGGTGCGCGGCAGGTTCTTCGGCGCGGTGCCGGGCAGCTTCAGCGCGATCTCCAGCAGCGCGGGCAGCGTCGGGTTGGTGACGTAGGCGGCGAACTGCGCGTCGTCCTTCGGCTTCGAGCCGTTGAAGCGGTCCTTGTCGGGCAGGCCGATCACCACCTCGTTGACCAGCGGCATGCCCAGGCGCGAGACCTGGGTCCAGGCGCCGCCGGCCTTCTCGGTGGTCTGGTGGCCGGCCTTCGGCGTCGGGTCGAGCAGGCGCACCTGGCGCAGGCTGGCGCTGGTCCAGCCGCCGATCACCGGGTCGGTGCCGGCGGTCAGGCAGCTCTTGTGCACCTCGAGCGCGAGCGTCGTGACGTTCTTGTCGTCGATGGTGTTCGGTGCCGCATTGATCAGGGCCGGGTCGGTGATCACGGCCACCGGCGCGTTGACCAGGTCGAAGATGGTGCCGAGGTTGACCGCGAACGGGTCCTTGCGCTGGCCGGCGAACACCTTGCCCGGCATCGCGCAGCCCGGGATGTTGACGGTGTAGATGTGCTTGGCCGCATAGGCAGCGTAGTCGGGCAGGGTCTTCACGCCGATGTTGTCGACCGGCTTGTCGAAGGTGGCACTGCCGCCGGCCGCGTTCGTGATCGCGCTGCGCCGGCCGCTGCGGCGGTCGCCGCGCACCACGTCGACGGTGAAGGTCTCGGTGAGGTTCAGCGCGGCCGAGCGCACATCGGTCACCTGGCCGGCCTGGATCAGCGGGATCGCGACGTTCTTGTCGCCGATCGGCAGCCTGACGTTGTTCAGCGTGTTCTTGAAACGGAACTGGAAGCTCAGGTCTTCCTTCGCGTCGCCGTTGTTGTCGATGTGGATCTCGTACAGCGCGTTCGGATCCATCGAGAAGTAGTTCGGTCCGCCGTAGGCGTCCTGCAGCGGCAGGTAGTTCGCGATCAACGTGACGTAGTCGGTGCGGTCGGCCTCGTAGCTGCGGAACATGTAGAAATCGGTGGCGTCGACCTTGGGTTGCGTGGTGATGAACGGCGCCTCGCGGTGGCTGGAGGCATGGGCGGCGGCGCACAGCGCGAGGGTCGCGGCCAGCGCGAGCGGTGCGCTGCGCAAACGGGTGGGTGTCATGGCTTCTCCTGGTGTGGTGGCATGGCAGCCGGCGGGATGCCGGCTGACCTGCGTTTACGCCGCGAGGGAGCTGGTGGACGCAGTGCGCTGTCTCGACGCTCTGCCGGTGGGGGCTTGCATCCAAGGGGAAGGAAGCGGCGTACGGGCGCGCCTGGAAAGTACCGATGTGAAATCGATTTCAGCGCCACTAGCATCCCCGGCCATGTCGATCACATCGCTTGTCACCTGCACATCGCTGCTGGCCCTGCCGCTGCTCACGATGGCCGCACCCGTCACGCTGAGCATCCCATCGGATCTCCCGTCGCCGAGCAGCATCGCGGCCGCGCCGGCGATCCTGCGCGGCTACAACATCGGCAACTGGATGCAGATCGGCGAGTTCGCCCGCGAGATGCGGCAGGCGCCGGCGGCGGCCTTGCGCTTCCCGGGCGGCAACGCCGGTGACGACGAAGACCTCACCGGTGCGCGGCTCGACCTGTTCAAGACCAACCTTGAACTGCTGGGCGGCCCGGCGCCCGAGTTGCTGATCCAGACGCGTGTGTTCCAGGGTGGCCGCCTCGGCGTGGCGGCGGCGAACACGCCCGAAGACGCCGCGTCGGCGGTGCGCCTGGCGCGCGAACGCGGGCTGGCGGTGCCGGTGTGGGAGATCGGCAACGAGCCCGACCTGTTCGCCGTCACGCGCGGCGACGCGAGCTGGACGCCGGAGCGCTACTGCGAGGTCTTCCGCGCGCAGGCCGCGGCGATCAAGCGCGAGGACCCGCAGGCGCGCATCGCCGGCCCGGCGGTGTCGGGCGCGATGCCGATCGCACCGGCATTTGCGCGCCGCTTCATCGCACTGTGCGGCGACGTGGTGGACGTGCTGACCTGGCACATCTACCCGACCGAAGGCACCGGCTCCGAGGCGGCCGCGCTCGCGAGCATCGACGACGCGACGCGCTGGCCGGCCGAGTACCGGCGTCTGCTGGCCGACCCGGCGAGCAACCCGCTCGGCCATGCGCGCGCCATCGAGCTCGGCATCACCGAATACGGCCTGTCGTCCCGCTCCGACGGCCAGCGCTTCATCGGCGAGCAGGTCGGCGCGCTGTGGGCCGCCGAGTTCGCGCTGCGCAGCGCCGAGGCCGGGCTGCGTTTCGCGCACTACTTCGCGTACCAGGGGACCGGCTTCCACGGCCTGCTCGACAGCGGTGGGGCGCCGCGGGCGACGTACTACGCGTTCCGGCTGCTCGCGCCGCTGCAGGGGAAGTTCGTGCCGGTGTCCGCGAGCGATGCGGGCGTGTGGAGCCATGCGCTGGTCGATGGCGACACGCTGTCGGTCGTGCTGATCAACAGCGACACCAAGGCGAAACCGTTGAGGACGACCCTGGCGTCGTGGAAGCTTGCCGGCGGGCAGTCCTTCGATGCGCGCGTGGTCGACAAGGAGGCGGCGTTCACACGCATCAAGCCGGCCGCGGCGGCGACGCTGCCCGCGCGCTCGATGACGGTGCTGCGGTACCAGCGCACAAAAAAATAACCGACCCCGCATCGCGCGAGGCCGGCTCGATGCCGTCAGGTCGGCCGGATCAGAAGTTGTAGATCGCGCCGACCGTGTACAGCATGGTCTGAATTTTCTCGCCGATGAACTCGCCTTGGGTGAAGTCGATGGCGGCGTTCAGTGAGACGTCCTTCGTCAGCTTGTAGCCAATGCCGGCACCGAGATACCCTTTGAACTTGCTCTCGGAGGCGGATAGCGTCGCTGCTTGGGTCGAAGCCGATGCCTTCATCCTGTTACGTGCAACGCCGGCCCGAAGCACGCCGTTCCAGTTGGTCGCGAAATCGCCCAGGAACGCGGCACCGACGCCGAAGCCCGACATCCTGATGTCGCCGTTGACGATGCTGCCCTGCACGATGTCGAAGAAGTCGACCTTGCCGTAGTCGGCGTAGTGCGCCTCGACGGCGACGTTGTCAGTCAGCTTGTAGCCGCCGAACAGCTTGAAGCCGGTGCCGCTCTTGTCGCAACTGGTGCAATCGACGTCGAGCCTGGTGCCGCCCGCGGCCGCGCCGACGTAGAGGCCTTCGGCGTGTGCGCCGACGCTGCCGGCCGCGATGAGTGCGCTGAGGAGAAATTTCTTCACGGTGAATCCTGTGGTGTTTCGTGGAGCTGGAGTCGCCCGTGGCGTCCGCGCGGAAGCGACGGGGTCGACGTGCTGAGTGACACGAAACTGCGCCCGGTTCCCACCGACCGCTCGCCGATCTGCTTCYATCGTTCACCCACCCTGGACAGTTCGACCAGCTGTCCACAGAGCCGGCTTGGCGCGTGGTTGCAGCTGGATGCACGCCTGTGGCGTAGTCGCTCTATGCTTGCGACCTTCCGCATTTGCAGTCCAACCCCATGCGCCTCCTCCTGACCGCTCTCGCCGCCCTCACGCTGTTCGCCGGCTCCGCCCAGGCGCTGACGCTCGATGCGAAGAAACTGGCCCGCTACGACGCCAGCTACCAGCGCTGCGAGGCGCTGTACCCCGAGATGAAAGGCCAGCGCGACGTGGCCTACCTGCGGCTGTACCACGTGGCGGAAGACGAGAAGATGCTGGGCAAGCTGGCCGCGCTGCGCAAGAGCAGCGCCTACGTGGCCGAGCAGAAGCGCCTGAAGAAGACGCCCGCGCCGCCGGCCTCGGCGGCGTCTGGCCCGCTGGCCCAGCAGTGCCAGGGCCTGTGGGGCGAAGCGCAGCGCGCAAAAAAATAGCCGACCCCGCATTGCGCGGGATCGGCCGGCCGATGTCGGCGGATCAGAAGTTGTAGTTGACGCCGATCGTGTACAGCGTGGCCTTGGCCTTGTCGCCCTGCAGCTCGCCTTCGGTGTAGTCGATGGCGGCGGTCAGCGCGACTTCCTTGGTCAGCTTGTAGCCGATGCCGGCGCCGACGTAGGCCTTGGTCTTGCTCTCCGAGTCGGAGGCTGCGCCATCCAGCTTCACCTTGTTGCGCGCGACGCCGGCGCGGACCACGCCGTTCCAGTCGGGCGTGAAGTCGCCCAGGTAGGCCGCGCCGATGCCGAAGCCCGACAGCTTCACGTCGACGGAGGTGCCGCCGCCGCTGAGCTTGGCCTTGCCGTAGTCGGCGTAGTGCCCCTCGATGGCGATGTTCTCGGTCAGCTTGTAGCCGCCGAACAGCTTGAAGCCGGTGTCGCTCTTGTCGCAGCTGGGGGCGCCATTGCAATCGAGGTCGATGTTGGTGCCGCCGGCGGCCACGCCGACGTAGATGCCTTCGGCGTGCGCGCCGACGCTGCCTGCCATCGCGATGAGGGCGGTGAGGAGGATCTTCTTCATGGGGAATCCTGTGTTGTCTCGTGGAGATGAAACCGGCCGTTGACTGCTGCCGGCGCCGCGGGTGGAACCCTTGGCGGGCGGGATCCTACGTGTAAACCCGCCCCTCACATCCGTGACTTTTGGATACCCGATGAACTTGCCCGCCTTTCATGCGGCTGCAAGAAATCGCGCGGCCGTTGTGCTCAGTGCCAACGCTCGCGCAACTCGCGCTTCAGCACCTTGCCGATCGCGCTGCGCGGCAGCTCGTCAATGAAGCGCACGCCAGCCACGCGCTGCGTCTTGCCGACGCGGGCGTTCAGCCAGTGCTTCAGGTCGTCGGCCGTGGCGTCGTCCGCCCCCGCCCCCGCACCCGCCCCCACGCGCCGCACGACGAAGGCCACCGGCGTCTCGCCCCACTCGGCCGACGGCACGCCCACCACCGCCAGATCGGCCACCGCCGGGTGCTCGCGCAGCACCGCCTCGAGGTCGCTCGGATAGATGTTGAAGCCGCCGCTGATCACCACGTCCTTCTTGCGGTCGAGCAGCACCAGGAAGCCGTCGGCATCGAAGCGCCCGACATCACCGGTGCGGATAAAGCGCTTGCCCGCCGCATCGAACCATTCCGCCTCGCGCGTCTTCTGCGGCTGCCGGTGGTAGCCGAGCATCATCCCGGGCGAATGGCCGACCACCTCGCCGGTGGCGCCGGCCGGCAGCTCGCGGCCGTCGTCGTCGATCAGCCGGATGTCGTGCCCTTCGGCGGGACACCCGACCGTGTGCAGCTTGTCCGGGTGCTCGTGCGCCGCAAGGATGCAGGTGCCGCCGCCCTCGGTCATGCCGTAGAACTCGACCAGCCCGCCCGGCCAGCGCGCCAGCACATCCGCCTTCAGCGCGGCGCCGAACGGCGCGCTGGTGCAGAACTTGTTGATGAAGGCGGAGAGGTCGTGCTGCCCGAAGCCCGGCAGCGCCATCAGCCGCTGGTACTGCACCGGCACCAGCATCGTGTGCGTCGCGTGGTGCCGCGCGGCCAGCGCCAGGTAGCCGGCCGCGTCGAACTTCGGCATCAGCACGGCGCAGCCGCCATAGGCCAGCGTCGGGAAGAACACCACCAGCGTGGTGTTCGAGTACAGCGGCGTCGCGAGCAGCGTGACACCATCGGGCGTGTAGCCGTACTGCCGGCCACGCTGCACATGCGACCAGCGCATGCCGTGCGACTGCACGATGCCCTTCGGCACGCCGGTGGTGCCGGACGAATAGATGATGTTGAACGGCGCGTCGGGTGGCAGCGCCGGTTCGTCCACGCGTGCTCCGGCCGGTGCGAGCCAGCGCTCGAAGGCCGCGTCGTCGTCGAGCGCGATGCGCGGTACCTCGGATGCAGCAATCAACGCGCCGGCCGCGGCATCGACGAACAGCGCGCGCGGCTGCGCATCGGCCAGCATCGCGGCCAGGCTCTCGGCCGTCGACGACGGTGCGAGCGGCGCGACGACCACGCCGGCGCGCAGCGCGCCGAGGAACACCGCGGCGTAGCGCGTCGACGTGCCGGCGCACACCGCGACCGCCTCGCCCACCTGCACGCCATCGCGCTGCAGCGCGGCGGCGATGCGGTCCATCAGCGCATCGAGTGCGGCATACGACAGCACTTCGCCGCCCTGCATCAGCGCCGCCTGCGCCGGCCGCGCCTGCGCATGGGTGCGGACCTGCGAGGGAATCGTCCGGAAGGCGTCGTCCATCGTCAATACCCCGCCGAGCGATCGACGGCATG
This sequence comes from Rhizobacter sp. P2_H2, assembly GCF_056403375.1. Lineage (NCBI taxonomy): Bacteria > Pseudomonadati > Pseudomonadota > Betaproteobacteria > Burkholderiales > Sphaerotilaceae > Rhizobacter > Rhizobacter sp. P2_H2. The sequence continues at coordinate 10,016 of NZ_JBFUFP010000015.1, read as the reverse complement.
CAGCGGCAACTGCCCATCGCGCACGCGGCGCAGCGCGTCGAGGCATTGCGCCGCGACGGTGTCGAACGAGGCCTGCGCCGCGATGTGCGGCGTCGCGACCACCTTCGGGTGCCGCCACACCCAGTTCGACGGATCGGGCGGCTCACGCTCGAACACGTCGAGCGCGGCACCGGCCAGGTGGCCTTCGTCGAGCAGCGCGCGCAGGTCGGCCTCCACGAGGTGCTCGCCGCGGCCGACGCTGACGACGAACGCACCGCGCGGCAACTGCGACAGCGTCGCCCGGTTCAGCAGCCCGCGCGTCGCTGGCGTCAACGGCAGCGTGCAGACCAGCACGTCGCTGCGCGCGAGCAGTGCCGCGAGGCCGGCATCGCCGCTGAACACCTCGACCCCGGCCACCGGCTCGCCGCGCCGGCTCCAGCCCGCCACCGGGTAGCCCAGCGGCACGAAGGCCCGCGCCACCGCCTGCCCGACCGCGCCGAGCCCGAGGATGCCGACACGGCACTGCGCCGCCGCCCGCACCGGGTGACGCAGCCACTGCGCCGCGGCCTGCTGCTGCGCATAGCGCCCGAGGTCTCTCGTGAAGCCGAGCGTGCAGGCCAGCACGTATTGCGCGATCTCGCAGCCCTGGTTCGCATCGACGACGCGCGCCAGCACGACCGACGCCGGCAGGTCCGCCGGCATCAGCTTGTCGACCCCCGCGCCGATGCTGCACACCAGGCGCAGGTTCGGCCAGCGTGCGAGCTGCCCCGGCTGCAGGCGCCACGCGAGCAGGGCCTCGACGCGCTCCGGCGGCGCCTCGTCGTCGCTCGTCCACACATCGATGCCTTGGGCCGCGCGCCGCAGGGCCTCGGCGTATGGCGCCACGGGCAAGGGCGACACCAGCGCGAGCACGCCCACGTCAGGCCTTCGCGGCGAGGCCCAGGCGCTCGATCAGCGCCTTGTCCTTCACGAAGGTCTCGCGTGCCCAGGCCGCATAGTCGTCGCCGCTGCGGTACCAGGCCTCCTGGTTCAGCTGGTCGAGCAGCTCGACATGCCGCGGGTCGTCCATCGCCTTCTTGAAGGCATCGTGCAGCGTCTTCACGATCGCCGGGTCCATGCCCTTCGGGCCGACCAGCCCGTACGGCGAGCTGGACACCACGCCGTAGCCCAGGTCCTTCGCGGTCGGCACGTTCGGCCAGCGCTTCGTGCGCCGCTCGCCGAAGGTGACGAGCAGCCGCATCTGGCCGTTGTCGACGAACTTGTCCCAGCCGGTCGCGTCGCTCTGGGCCATCACGTGGCCGCCGAGCAGCGCCTGCTGCAGGTCGGCGTTGCCCTTGAACGGGATGTGGTTCAGCCGCACCTTCGCGTTGTCGGCCAGCTCCTCCATCAGCAGGTGCGGCGAGGTGCCGATGCCGGTGGAGCCGTAGTCGATCTTGCCGGGCTCGCGGCGCGCCGCCTCGATGTAGTCGTTGAAGGTCTTGAACGGCGAATCGGCGCGCACCGTGAAGCCGAAGGTGTAGCCCGAGATGCCCATGATGAACGTGAAGTCGTTGATCGGGTGCCAGTTCACCTTCTGCATGTGCGGCAGCCGCAGCATGCCCATCGGGAACTGCGCGATCGTGTAGCCGTCGGGCCTGGCGGTGCTCGCCATCATCCCCGGCCCGAGCGTGCCGCCGGCGCCGGGCTGGTTCTGCACGATGATGTTCTGGCCCAGCAGCTTGCCGGCGATGTCGGCCAGCGTGCGCAGGTGGCGGTCGGTGGAGCCGCCGGCCGGCCACGGCACGATCAGCGTGATGGGCTTGCTCGGGAAGCTCTCGGCGCGCAGCACGCGCAGCGGCGCCGCCAGGGCCGCGCCGCCGGCGGCGACGATCAGCGAGCGCCGGCGCAGCAGGGGGATGTGGCTCATGGGCTGTCTCCTGGTTGTGGTGTCGATGTGGCGGCGAGTTCGCGCTCCTGCAGCTCGCGCCACATCACCTTGCCGCTGCCGGATTTCGGCAGCGCGGCGACGAACTCGACGATGCGCGGGCTCTTGTAGGCGGCCATGTGCTCGTGGCTCCACGCGATCAGCTCCTGCGCGGTCACGGCCTCGTGGCCCGCGCGCAGCACCACCAATGCCTTCACCGTCTCGCCGCGGCGGGCGTCGCGCGCSGMGATCACGCAGGCCTCSWGCACKGCCGGGTGSCGGTASAKCAGCGMYTCSACCTCGGCCGGCCACACCTTGAAGCCSSWCGCGTTGATCATCCGCTTSAGCCGGTCGACCATGAAGAAGTAGCCGTCGGCATCGACCTGCGCCAGGTCGCCGGTGCGCAGGAAGCGGCGGCCACCGATCTCGATGAAGGCGTCGCGCGTGGCGGCCTCGTCGTTCCAGTAGCCGCGCATCACCTGCGGGCCGTGCACGACCACCTCGCCGGTCTCGCCGGCCGGCACCTCGGCGAGCGTGGCCGGGTCGACGACCCGCGCGTCGACATCGAACACCGGGATGCCCAGGCACTGCGGCTTCGGCCGGTGCGGCGGGTTGATGTGCGTCGCGGCCATCGCCTCGGTCATGCCGTAGCCCTCGACGTAGTCCAGCCCCGTCAGCTCGCGCAGCCGCGCGGCCACGGCGGCCGGCATCGCCGCGCCGCCGCCGCGGATGCCCTGCAGGCTGCTCAGGTCGTAGTCCGCGAGGCGCGGGTTCGACAGGAAGTCGACCACCATCGTCGAGATCGCCTGCAGCACCGTCGCGCGGTGGCGCTGGATGCACTGCGCGGCGGCGTCGCGGTCCCAGCGCGCCAGCACCACCATCGTCGCGCCGAGGTACAGCGGGCCGTTCAGGCTGCCGGCCATGCCGGTGACGTGGAAGAACGGCAGCACCGACAGGTAGACCGCGTCCTGCGTGCGGCCGAACCACTGCACGCCGCCGACCAGCGTGCTCATCACGCTGCGGTGGGTGTGCATGCAGCCCTTGGGCCGGCCGGTGGTGCCGGAGGTGTAGGGCATCACGCACAGGTCGTCGGGGCCGGCGGTCAGCGGGCCGGGGCGATGATCCTGCGCGAGGGCGTCGCGCCATGCGGTGAGCCGGGGCGCGTCGAACGAAAGCGGCGTGGCCGAGACGGCTTCGGGCACCGGCAGGTCGGTGGGCGCGGTCAGTGCATCGGCGTAAGTGACGACGAGCAGCTGCCGCAGGCCGTTCTCGCCGACGTCGTCGAGCAGGGGTTGCATCTGCGCCAGCAGGTCCTGCGGCACGACGGCGACGCGCGCGCCGCTGTCGTGCACGTAGTGGCGCAGCTCCTCGCTGCGGTTCATCGGGTTGACCGGCACCACCACCGCGTTGGCGCGCAGGATGCCGTAGAACGCCATCACCCACTGCGGGCTGTTCTGCAGGTAGAGCAGCACGCGGTCGCCGGCCTGCACGCCGCCCGCCTGCTGCAGCCAGCCGGCGATGCGCTCGGTGCCGGCCAGCAGCTCGGCATAGCTCATCACGCTGTCGTAGAAGATGACCGCCGCCTTGTCCGGAAAGCGCTGCGCCGACACCTGCAGGTTGTGGAAGAGGTGGGTCTGCGGCAGCGTCAGGTGGCGCGGCAGGCCGGGCGGCCAGTGGGCAAAGTGGGCGGGGAGGGCAGACGGCATGGAAAAGCCATGCTAGGAGCGGGGCGGGGGCTTGTAAACACGGTGAATCCCGCTGTCGCCAAGGTGTCAGCCTCCTGGTTTGACAGTGGAAGACGGCACCGTGAACAATCGGCGGCTGTCTCGAACCCGAAGCATGGTGTCCCGCAATGCAGACCGATCCCCAGGATGAACGGCCCCGTTTCGCCACCGCCCCGCTGACCTTGGGCGTGGTCGGTGCCGGCGTGATGGGCATGGGCATCGTGCAGATCGCGGCGCAGGCCGGGCTGGCGGTGCGGGTCTTCGATGCGCGCGAGGGCGGTGCGGCAGCGGGCTGCGAGAAGCTGGCCGGCACGCTGCGCACGCTGCACGAACGCGGCAAGCTGAGCGCCGAGCAGGCGGCAGCCGCCACCGCGCGCTTCGCGCCGGTCGCCACGCTCGAGGCGCTGCGCGACTGCGATGTCGTCATCGAGGCGATCGTCGAAGACCTCGGCGCCAAGCAGGCGCTGTTCGCCCAGCTCGAGGCGCTGGTGCGCGACGACTGCGTGCTCGCGAGCAACACCTCGTCGCTGTCGGTCACCGCGATCGCCGCCTCGTTGCGGCTGCCGGCGCGGGTGGCCGGCTTCCACTTCTTCAACCCGGTCCCTGTGATGAAGGTGGTCGAGGCGGTCGACGGGCTGCTGACCGACCCGGCCGTCACGCTGAACCTGCTGGCGCTCGGCCGGCGCCTGGGGCACACCGCGGTGCGCGCGAAGGACACGCCGGGCTTCATCGTCAACCACGCCGGGCGCGGCTTCGGCACCGAGGGCCTGCGCATCCTGGCCGAGGGCGTCGCCGAGTTCCACGAGATCGACCGCGTGCTGCGCGACGTGGCCGGCTTCATCGTCGGCCCGTTCGAGCTGATGGACATCACCGCGCTCGACGTGTCGCACCCGGTGATGGAATCCATCTACCGCCAGTACTACGATGAGCCGCGCTACCGGCCGCAGCCGCTGACGCGCCAGATGCTCGCCGCCGGCCTGGTCGGGCGCAAGGCCGGGCGCGGCTTCTACCGCTACGACGGCGGGCAGAAGCAGGCGATCGCCGAGGCGGCGGCACCGGCCGCGCGGCCGGCGTCGGTGTGGCTCGCGCCCGATGCGCCGGCGGCGCTGCGCACGCTGGTGGCCACGCTCGGCGTGCCGGTCGACGACGGCGCCGCGCCGCGTGCCGGCAGCCTGTGCGTGGTTGCGCCGGTCGGCGACGATGCGACGACCTGCGTGCAGCGCCTCGGCCTCGATGCGCAGCGCACGGTGGCGGTGGAGACGCTGTTCGACCTGTCGCGCCGCCGCGTCGTGATGACCACGCCGGCCACCACCGCCGCGTGGCGCGATGCGGCGCATGGCCTGTTCGCGGCCGACGGCGTGCCGGTGACCGTGATCCGCGACAGCGCGGGGCTGGTCGCGCAGCGCGTCGTCGCGACCATCGTCAACATCGCCTGCGACATCGCGCAGCAGCGCATCGCGACGCCGGCCGACATCGACCTCGCCGTCAAGCTCGGCCTGAACTACCCGCTGCCGCCGCTCGCCTGGGGCGACCGGCTCGGCGCGCGCACGGTGCTCACGATCCTCGAACGCATGCACGCCTTCTACGGCGATCCGCGCTATCGCCCGAGCCCGTGGCTGAAGCGGCGCGCGCTGCTCGGGCTGTCGCTGCTGGCGGACGAAGCCTGAAGACACCGGACAAGCGCCCGACAAGCCGACAAGGGTTACCCTGCCATCCTTGCCCTGCGAACCGACACCCGAAACCCCTCCCGGAGATTCCGTCATGTCCACGACCAAAGCAGCCTTCCAGTGGGACGACCCGCTGCTGCTCGACCAGCAGCTCGACAGCGACGAGCGCCAGGTGCGCGACGCCGCCCGCGACTACGCGCAGGGCCGCCTCGCGCCGCGCGTGCTCGAGGCCTTCCGCCATGAGAAGACCGATGTCGAGATCTTCCGCGAGATGGGCGAGCTCGGCCTGCTCGGCCCGACCATCCCCGAGGCCTACGGCGGCGCCGCGTTGAACTACGTCTGCTACGGGCTGGTGGCGCGCGAGGTCGAGCGCGTCGACTCCGGCTACCGCTCGATGATGAGCGTGCAGTCGTCGCTGGTGATGGTGCCGATCCACGAGTTCGGCAACGAGGCGACGAAGCAGAAGTACCTGCCGAAGCTCGCGCGCGGCGAGTGGATCGGCTGCTTCGGCCTGACCGAGCCGGACCACGGCTCCGACCCCGGCAGCATGGTCACGCGGGCGCGCAAGGTCGACGGCGGCTACAGCCTGTCGGGCGCSAAGATGTGGATCACCAACAGCCCGATCGCCGACGTGTTCGTGGTCTGGGCCAAGGACGACAGCGGCGCGATCCGCGGCTTCGTGCTCGAGAAGGGCTGGAAGGGCCTGAGCGCGCCGGCGGTGCACGGCAAGGTGGGGCTGCGCGCCAGCGTCACCGGCGAGATCGTGATGGACAACGTGTTCTGCCCCGAGGAGAACGCCTTCCCCGAGGTGCGTGGCCTGAAGGGCCCGTTCACCTGCCTGAACAGCGCGCGCTACGGCATCGCCTGGGGCGCGCTCGGCGCGGCCGAGGACTGCTGGCACCGTGCGCGCCAGTACGTGCTCGACCGCAAGCAGTTCGGCCGGCCGCTCGCGGCCAACCAGCTGGTGCAGAAGAAGCTGGCCGACATGCAGACCGAGATCACGCTCGGCCTGCAGGGCTGCCTGCGGCTGGGCCGCATGAAGGACGAGGGCACCGCCGCGGTCGAGATCACGTCGATCATGAAGCGCAACTCCTGCGGCAAGAGCCTCGACATCGCCCGGCTGGCGCGCGACATGATGGGCGGCAACGGCATCAGCGACGAGTTCGGCGTCGCGCGGCACCTGGTGAACCTGGAGGTGGTCAACACCTACGAGGGCACGCACGACGTGCACGCGCTGATCCTCGGCCGCGCCCAGACGGGCATCGCTGCTTTCTCCAACTGAAAGGGAACGACCATGACCACAGCCTACGACTTCGAAGCCACCACGATCGACGGCAAGCCGGCACCGCTGGCGGCCCAGCGCGGCAAGGTGCTGCTGATCGTCAACACCGCGAGCGCGTGCGGCTTCACGCCGCAGTTCGCCGGGCTGGAGGCGCTGTGGAAGAAATACGCCGACAAGGGGCTCGCCGTCGTCGGCTTCCCGAGCAACCAGTTCGGCCACCAGGATCCCGGCAGCAACGACGAGATCGCGTCGTTCTGCCAGCTGAACTACGGCGTCAGCTTCCCGATGATGGCCAAGACCGACGTGAACGGCAGCGATGCCCACCCGCTCTACAAGTGGCTGACCGCCGAAGCCCCGGGCATCCTCGGCACCAAGGCGATCAAGTGGAACTTCACGAAGTTCCTGGTCGGCAAGGACGGCCAGGTGATCAAGCGCTATGCGCCGACCGACACGCCCGAATCGCTGTCGGCCGACATCGAGGCCGYACTCTCGGCCTGAACGACGGCTGCCTGAACCACCTCGGCCGGCGCGTTGCCCGCGGGCGCCACGCACACGCGGTTGCGGCCGGCCGCCTTCGCGACGTAGAGCGCGGTGTCGGCGCGCGACAGCAGCGCCTCCAGCGAATCGCCGGCCGGCTGCACGACCGCCACGCCGWTGCTGACGGTCGGGCGGATCGGCCGGCCCGCATCGTCGTCGATGCACAGGTTCTCGATCGCACTGCGCAGCCGCTCGGCCGCGGTCACCGCACCATCGTGGCCGGTGTCCGGCAGCAGCGCGACGAACTCCTCGCCGCCCCAGCGGCCGAACACGTCGAGCTCGCGCAGCGCGCCCTGGCAGGCCCGGGCCACCGCCTGCAGCACGCGGTCGCCGGCCGGGTGGCCGTGCTCGTCGTTGACGCGCTTGAACAGGTCGATGTCCAGCAGCAGCACCGAGAAGCTCGCCGCGGTGCGGCCGACGCGCTTCAGCTCGGCGTTGCCGCGCGTGGCGATCGCKCGGCGGTTCAGCGCGCCGGTCAGCGGATCGGTGGTGGCCAGCGTCTCCAGCTGGTCCTGCGCCTGCTTCAGCGCCGTCACCTCGGTCAGGCTGCACAGCCAGCCGGGCTCGTCCTCGTGCACCAGCGGCACGCAGCGCACCAGCACCCAGAACGGCGTGCTGTCGCTGCGCTGCAGGCACATCTCGCTGACGCGGCCGGCATCGATCTGCTCCTGCGACGACAGGCTCTTGATCAGGTCGTGCAGCTGCTCGTGCGCGCTCTGGCGGGCTCGGGCCGCATCGACGGTGCCGTCGTCGCCGAACAGCCGCAGCAGCGCGGCATTGGCCATCATGATCGACAGGTCGGCCTGGCGCAGCACCGCCACCGGCGCCGGCGCGGCCTGCAGCACGTCCTCGGCCGCCTTGCGGCGCAGCGACACCAGCGCCTCGCGGCGGCGCTTCTCGGCATAGCCCAGCAACAGCAGCAGCGCGGCGAGCGCGCCGGCCTCCAGCGGCATCGTGCGCAGCGCGGCCCAGCGCAGCTGCGCGCGGTCGACCACGATCGCATAGCGCCACGGCGTGGATTCGATGTCGTAGACCAGCGCCCAGTCGGCGGCGATCTGCTGCCGGTTGTTGGCCGGCGCGGTGCGCAGCGCGCTCCAGTCGCCCGAGGTGCCGGCGCGCTCGGCCACCTGCTGCAGCGTCGGCGCCTTGTCGGAGGCGCCGCCGACCATCGTCGGGTGCGCGATCACGCGGTCGTGGTCGTCGAGGATGAAGGCGGTCGCGATGCCCAGCGCCGGCCGGCGCACGTACTGCGACAGGCTGTCGAGCTGGAAATCCATCGCCGCGATGGCCCGGTAGTGGCCGTCGGCATCGTCGATCGGGATCGCCAGCGTGCTGACCAGCCCGTTGCCCTTGGGGTCGTCGTACGAGGCCGACCAGACCGGCGCGCGGCCGGGGTTGCGCTCGACGAGGCCGTCGCGGTAGGGGTCGCGGCCCAGCATGTCGGGCGTGAACAGCTGCAGGTCGTCGGAGGCCGGCGGAAAGATCAGGTGGAAGCCCTGGCCCGACAGGTAGTACACCGCGGCGGCGGCCGCCTGCGTGGTCTTGGCCTGGATCAGCGCCGGCCCGAGCGCGAGCGCGATCTCGATCTCGCGGCCCTTCTCGCGACCTGCTTCACTGGCCGGCGCCGGTTTCGGGCCGGCCATGCTGAAGGCCGGCGAATCGGCATGGTTGTTGCCCGATGCGCGCGCGGTGTGGTGCGCGGCCCGCATGGTCGGCAGCAGCACGGTGGTGCCGGGGATGTCCAGCCGCTCGGCGAGCGCTGCCGCGTGCTCCTTCGACAGCGTGAGGCCCTGCTGCTGGAACAGGCCGTTCGCGACACCCTGCAGCATGAAGACGCTGTTGCGTGCCGAGCGCGTCGACAGCCCGACCTCGCGCGCCGCCTCGTGCGCGGCCTCCTGCATGTCGCCCCACAGCCGATCCTGCCGGGCCGACCAGGCGGCCAGGAAGACGGCGACCGCCAACGTCACCACGGTGGCGTATGCGGCCCAGTGCGCCTTGTTGCGGATCGATCTGACAGTCACTCGGGGAACTCTCTGGTCTCTGCCCTGCGCCGGGGTGGAGCGGGTGCCGGCCGGACATCGGCGGCGCCTCGCCCGAGGGATATCGGCCGCGCCGGGCGGGGGCTGAAGGGCGTCGCGGATAATTTGCATCCGACACCGACTCACCTCTCCACCCAAGGCAGCACCATGTTCGAGCACGTCGACGCCTACGCGGGCGATCCCATCCTGACCCTCAACGAGGCCTTCGGGCGCGACCCCCGGCCGCACAAGATCAACCTGAGCATCGGCATCTACTTCGATGACGCAGGCCGGCTGCCGGTGATGCGCGCGGTGCGCGAGGCCGAATCGGCGATGCTGCAGGCGATCGGCGCGCGCCCGTACCAGCCGATGGAAGGCGCGGCCAACTACCGCCAGGCGGTGCAGCACCTGCTGTTCGGCGCCACGCACGAGGCGGTGACCAGCGGGCGGGTCGCGACGATCCAGACGCTCGGCGGCTCCGGCGGGCTGAAGGTGGGCGGCGATTTCCTGAAGCGCTATTTCCCGCAATCCAGCGTGTGGGTCAGCGACCCGACCTGGGACAACCACCGCGCGATGTTCGAGGGCGCGGGCTTCACCGTCAGCACCTATCCGTACTACGACGCGGCCACCGGCGGCGTGCGCTTCCCCGAGATGCTGGCGGCGCTGTCGGTGCTGCCGGAGAAGAGCATCGTGCTGCTGCACGCCTGCTGCCACAACCCGACCGGCGTCGACCTGAGCGCGGCGCAGTGGGCCGAGCTGATCCCGGTGCTGGCGCAGCGCAAGCTGATCCCGTACGTGGACATCGCCTACCAGGGCTTCGGCGACGGCATCTCGCAGGACGCGTTCGCGATCCGCGCGCTGGCCGATGCGGGGCTGAGCTTCTTCGTCGCGAGCTCGTTCTCGAAG
>NZ_JBFUFP010000014.1:0-28026 GCF_056403375.1 Rhizobacter sp. P2_H2 | reverse complement strand
AGCGTGCGCCGCGTCGCGCGCTTCGCCGCCTCGTCGCCGTTCTGCAGCTGCGCCTTCGCGAGCTCCAGGTACCAGTCGCAGTATTCCGTCCAGACGAACTGGTAGATGGCGTTGGCGACGTTGTCGAGCCGGTAGTCGCTGAAGCCCTGCTCGACCGCCGCCTCGACGCGCTGCAGCTCGCCGCTGATCCAGCGGTCGACCTTCGAGAACGACAGGTAGCCGGCGAACTCGCCGCCCGGCTCGCACTGCGCCTTGGTGTGCTCGGCGAGGCCGCAGTCCTGGCCCTCGCAGTTCATCAGCACGAACTTGGTCGCGTTCCAGAGCTTGTTGCAGAAGTTGCGGTAGCCCTCGCAGCGCTTGGTGTCGAAGTTGATGTTGCGCCCGAGGCTCGCGTACGAGGCCATCGTGAAGCGCAGCGCGTCGGCGCCGTAGGCCGGCATGCCGTCGGGGAACTCCTTCTTCACGCGCGCGGCCACCTTCGGCGCGGTCTCGGGCTTGCGCAGGCCGACGGTCGATTTCTGCACCAGCGTCGCGAGGTCGCGGCCCTCGATCAGGTCGACCGGGTCGAGCACGTTCCCTTCGGACTTGCTCATCTTCTTGCCTTCGCTGTCGCGCACCATGCCGTGGATGTAGACGGTGCGGAACGGCACGCGGCCGGTGAAGTGGGTGGTCATCATGATCATGCGCGCCACCCAGAAGAAGATGATCTCGTAGCCGGTGACCAGCACGCTGGACGGCAGGAACAGGTCCATCTCCTTCGTCTTCTCGGGCCAGCCGAGCGTCGAGAACGGCACCAGCGCCGACGAGTACCAGGTGTCGAGCACGTCCTCGTCGCGGCGCAACTCGCCGCTGTAGCCGGCGGCCTGGGCCTTGACCCGCGCGTCGGCTTCGGTGCGTGCGACGAAGATCTCGCCGCCGCTGCCGTACCAGGCCGGGATCTGGTGGCCCCACCACAGCTGGCGCGAGATGCACCAGTCCTGGATGTTCTTCATCCACTGGTCGTAGGTGTTGACCCAGTTCTCGGGGACGAACTTGACCTCACCCGAGGCCACCGCGTCGACCGCCTTCTGCGCGATCGACTTGCCGTCGGGGCCCGGCTTGCTGACCGCGACGAACCACTGGTCGGTCAGCATCGGTTCGACGATCGCGCCGGTGCGGGCGCAGCGCGGCACCATCAGCTTGTGCTTCTTCACCTCGACCAGCAGGTCCAGCGCCTGCAGGTCGGCGACGACCTTCTTGCGGGCGACGAAGCGGTCCAGGCCGCGGTAGGGGGCGGGTGCGTTGTCGTTGACCTTCGCGTCGAGGTCGAGCACGCCGATCATCGGCAGCTGGTGGCGCAGTCCGACGGCGTAGTCGTTCACGTCATGGGCGGGGGTCACCTTCACGACGCCGGTGCCGAACTCGCGGTCGACGTACTCGTCGGCGATCACCGGGATCGTGCGGTCGCACAGCGGCAGCGTGACCTGCTGGCCGATCAGCGCCTGGTAGCGCTCGTCGTCGGGGTGCACCATCACGGCGGTGTCGCCGAGCATGGTCTCGGGGCGCGTCGTGGCCACCACCAGCGAGCCGGAACCATCGGCCAGCGGGTAGCGGATGTGCCACAGCGAGCCGTCTTCCTCCTCGCTCTCGACCTCGAGGTCGGACACCGCCGACTTCAGCACCGGGTCCCAGCTCACCAGCCGCTTGCCGCGGTAGATCAGCCCCTGCTCGTAGAGCTGCACGAAGGTGTCGGTGACGATCGGCGAGAGCTTCTCGTCCATCGTGAAGTACTCGTGCTGCCAGGCCACCGAGGCGCCCATGCGGCGCATCTGCTGCGTGATGGTCGAGCCCGACTGCTCCTTCCATTCCCACACGCGGGCGACGAAATTCTTGCGGCCGAGGTCGTGGCGGCTCTGGCCGGCCGCCTCGAGCTGGCGCTCGACGACGATCTGCGTCGCGATGCCGGCGTGGTCGGTGCCCGGCACCCACAGCGTGTTGTCGCCCTTCATGCGGTGCCAGCGGGTCAACGAGTCCATGATGGTCTGGTTGAACGCGTGCCCCATGTGCAGCGTGCCGGTGACGTTGGGCGGCGGCAGCTGGATGCTGAACGAGGGCTTGTTCGCGTCCAGCGTGGGCTCGTACAGGCCCTGCTGCTCCCACAGCGGCGCCCAGCGGGCCTCGATCGGGGCGGGTTCGAACGATTTGGCGAGCTCGGTCATGGCGGTGTGGGGTCGGATCGGCGGCGGCCACCGGGGTGGCGCAGGCTGCGGGCAGGGGGAAGGCGGAATTGTAGGCGGGGGGCACCTGCTGCTATGGTGGCGGGGATCCCCGCACTGACGCGGCCACCGGGAGAGCCACCATGCGACCCCTGCCCACGAAGCTGTTCGCCTCCACCAGCCTGGCCCTGCTGACCGTGCTCGCCGGCTGCGGCGGCAACGACGACGGCCTGCCGCTGAACGGCGGCGCCCCCAGCTGCGATCTCGCGACCCAGAAATCCTGGCTCCGCGGCTACATGGCCGACTGGTACTACTGGAGCGGCAGCTCGCCGAGCCCCGATCCCGGCCCGTACGCGAGCGTGCCGGACTACTTCGACGCCTTGTTGTTCACCGGCGCCGCGCCGGTGCCGGCCGATCGCTGGAGCTACATCGAGAGCAGCGCGTCGTACAACCAGTTCTATGGCGACGGCCGCACGCTCGGCTACGGCGTCTCGGTCAACGGGCTGGAGCTGCAGTTGCCGCTGAAGGTGCGTTACATCGAGCCGCTGTCGCCCGCCGCCACCGCCGGGCTGGTGCGTGGCGACGTGATCAGCTCGGTCAACGGCCGCAGTGCCGCCGAGCTGGTGGCGGCCGATGATTTCTCGGCGCTGACGCCGGCGCAGGCCGGCGACGTGCTGACCCTCGTGATCGATGCGCCGGGCGGGCTGAAGACCGTCACGGTGACCGCCGGCACCTATGCGCTGACGCCGGTGCCGGTGACGCGGCTGCTGACGCTCGCGAACGGCACGAAGGCCGGCTACCTGGTGCTGAAGGATTTCCTCACGCAGGCCGAGGATCCGCTGATCGATGCGCTGGCGCAGTTCCGCGCGGCCGGCGCGACCGAGCTGATCCTGGACCTGCGCTACAACGGCGGCGGCCGCGTCTCGACGGCCGCGCTGCTCGCCACGCTGGTGACCGGCTCCGCCCGGCGCGACCAGGTGTTCGCGCGGCTCACGTTCAATGCGCGGCACCCGAACTCGAACGGCGCCTACCTGCTCGGCTCGGTGCCGGGCGCGGCGGCCTTCCCGCGGGTGGTGGTGCTGACCGGCGCGCGCACCTGCTCGGCCAGCGAGCTGGTCGTGAACGGGCTGAAGCCCTATGCCGAGGTGGTGACGATCGGCGGCACGAGCTGCGGCAAGCCGGTCGGCTTCCAGCCGCGCGCGTCCTGCGACAACACCTACAGCGCCGTCAACTTCGAGGCCACCAACGCGCTCGGGGAGGGCGGGTTCTGGAACGGCATCGCCGCCACCTGCGCCGGGACCGACACCTTCAGCGGCGCGCTCGGCGACCCGGCGGAATCGCTGACAGCCGCGGCCGTGGCCTACCTGCAGGACGGCAGCTGCGCGGTCGCCGGTTCCGCTGCGAAGGAACGCGCCGCACGCTGGTCGAAGCGGCTCGCCGCCGGTGCCGAGCCCGGCGATCGCCGGGGCATGTGGGCGGATTGACATGTCGCTCGGTTCGGTCTGACATGATCGGACATGCAGAGACATCTGCCAGAAGCAAGCGCGCAACGCGGGCTCACTAAGCTTCCTGCCCATGACCAAGCCGTACCACCTCTACGTCGTCGAGGACGACAACCCGCTGCGCACGATGCTGTGCGACTACCTGGAGAAGCAGGGCCTGGTCGTCACCGGCATGGCCACCGCCGAGGATCTGCTGCGCCGCATCCACCGGCTGCGCCCCGACCTGGTGGTGCTCGACGTGAGCCTGCCCGGCATGAGCGGGCTGCAGGCCTGCCAGAAGCTGCGCTCCGAAGGGGACCGCGTGCCGATCATCATCCTGACCGCGCGCAGCGAGGAGATCGACCGCGTGCTCGGCCTCGAGATGGGCGCCGACGATTTCCTCGGCAAGCCGTTCTCGGCGCGCGAGCTGCTCGCGCGTGTGCACGCGGTGCTGCGCCGCGCGATCGTGCCGCCGGGCCTGTCGCAGATGAACCAGGCGCCGGTCAAGTTCGGCGGCAGCGTCTTCGACGTGAGCGCCCGCTGCCTGTTCCGCAACGGTGCCACGCGCGTGCTGAGCACCGTCGAGTTCTCGGTGCTGGCCGAGCTGGTGGCGAACCCGGGGGTCGCGGTGTCGCGCGAGCGGCTGCTGGCGGTGTCCCACTCGCGCAGCGAATCGCTGCTGCTGCGCGCGATCGACGTCACCGTGATGCGCCTGCGCAAGCTCGTCGAATCCGATCCCGGCACCCCGCGCTTCATCCAGACGGTGCGCGGCCACGGCTACATGTTCGTGCCTGAAACCTCGCGCTGATGCACTGGCTGCCCCGCTCGCTGGCCGGCCGCGTCACCTGGCTGGTGGGGCTGATCAGCGTCGCGTCGCTGATCGCGCAGCTGCTGCTGTTGCGCACGCTGCTGTTCGAGCCGTTCAGCGAGGGCATGCTGGTCGCGGTGGTCGGCGAGGCGCACCAGGCGCAGCAGAACCTGCTGACGACGCCGCCCGACGAGCGCGATCGCGTCGCGGTGGAGTTGTCGTACGGCCCGTTCTGGGTCGGCCGCAGCGGCGCGCCCGATGGCGGGCCGGACATCGTCGGTCCGCTGCGCCAGCCGTCGATCGAGCTGCCGAGCGGGCTGCAGGACATCGTCACCCGCTCGCTCGGCCATGACGCGGTGCTCGACATCAGCGACCGCAACGGGCTGGTGCTGCGCATCGAGGCCGACATCGAGGGCGAGCGCTGGAACTTCGTGCACCGCCATGCGTCGCCGCGCAATGCGCCGACGATCACCTTGCTGGCGGTGCTGGCCCTGCTGTTCGGCACCGCGGCGCTGAGCCTGTGGATCGGCTTCCGGGTGATCGCGCTGCCGCTGAAGCGGCTGGCGCACGAGATCGCGACGCGGCGCGGCGCGCTGCGCGCGATCGAGCTGCCGGCCGGCGCGAGCGACGAGCTGCAGCAGATCGCGCGCGCCTTCAATTCGCTGGCGCGCAGCCTCGACGAGGCCGACCGCACGCGCGGCCAGCTGCTGGCCGGCGTGTCGCACGACCTGCGCACGCCGCTCGCGCGGCTGCGCCTGCGCATCGAGACGCAGTGCGACGAGCCGGTGGGCGATGCGTTGCTGCTGGACCTCGGTTCGGTGCAGCGCATCGTCGACCAGTTCCTCGCCTATGTGCAGGGCGGCGCCGACATCCAGCTCGGCCGCCTGCAGCCGCTGTGGGACACCGGGCGCGCGGTGGTCGCGATGTACGCCGATCCCGGCGTCACGCTGCGCGGCGACGGCGTCGACGAACAGCTGCCCGACATCGCGGTGCAGCGGCTGCTCAGCAACCTGATCGACAACGCGCTCGCGTACGGCCAGCGGCCGGTGATCGTCGACCTGTGCCGCTGCGAGGGCGGCGTGACGATCGCGGTGTACGACCACGGCCCGGGCCTGAGCGACGCCGAATTCGGCCAGGCGCTGCAGCCCTTCGTGCGGCTGGACCGCCAGCGCAGCTCGCTCGGGCACTGCGGCCTGGGCCTGGCGATCGTCTCGCAGATCGCGCGCCAGCTCGGCGGCACGCTGAGCCTGGCGCGTGCGGCGGACGGGGCGTTCGGCATCGCCTTGACGCTCAAGACCGCCGCCCCGCCGCCGCACGACGGGGCGGCCTGATCTCCAGCAGTCCGCTTCAGCGGTCCAGCCGCAGCACCGCCGAGGGCGCTGCCGCATCCCCCAGCATGAACAGCGTGTAGACCCCCGGTGTCAGCAGCGCCACGTTGCCGGTGTACAGCGCGCTCGACGAGGTGGCCGAGTCGACCTCCAGCGGCGTCGGGCTCGCGGTGGTGCTGTTGATCACCTGGGTCGGATCCCCCGCGGTGCCGAACGCGATGTTCGAGCTCTTGGCCAGCACGCCGTTGTTGGCCTGCAGCGTCAGCGCCGAGTTCAGGCCGTTCACGCCGTTGATCAGCCGCAGCTTCACATAGCCGCTGGTCAGCGCCGGGCTGTTGTCGTCGCTGATCAGCGCGACCTGCGGGGCCGCGGCGCTGCCCAGCACCAGCAGCGTCAGGTCGGCGCCGGGCGCGGCGGTCAGGCCGCTCGGGCTCACGTCGGTGCCGTTGATCGACACGCTGGTCGCGAGTGCGCCGGCCGGCACCTGCAGGTAGCTGCCGATCGCCGGCGGCTTGCCGGTGGAGACGGTGCCGCTGGACAGATTGATGCCGTTGACGGTGGCCGSCACCGTGCCCGAGGCCGACGCGCCGGCCACCAGCCGCACGCGCGCAAAGCCGTTCACCTGCGCCTGCAGGGTGCCCTGCTGGTTGATCAGCAGGCCGTTGACCAGCACGCCGCCCGGCGTGGAGGTCAGCACGAGCGTCAGGATCTGCTGGTCGGTCAGCGTGACCGACGGGATGTCGAGCCGCACGTCGGTCTCGTCGCCGGCGGCGGTGACGCGGATCCGGTAGGTGCCGGCGGTGATCTCGCCGTAGGTCGAGAAGCGTTCCCCGCCGATGGTCGGCGCGTTCGGGGTGGCGTTGGTCAGCGTGTCGGTCGGCGCGGTGACGTACACGTCGACATTGCCGGCCTCGTACGAGGTGTTGAAGACGCGGAACTTCGCGGTGCCCGAGGTCGGTGCCGCCTCGTTGTCGCTCAGGTAGCGGGTGCGCAGGCTGCCCGACGTGTTGTAGGCGACCAGCGTGTTGTGCACGCCGTCGCTGACCGATTGCACGGCGGATGCCACCGCGGTGCTCGAGCCGGCGGGCTTCAGGTAGAAGGTGTAGGAGCCCGAGCCGATCGTCGTGTAGTCGCCGACGGTGTTGGTCGCCACCGCCGCGTTGGCCTTCGTGTCGTTGTCGTACAGGTCCAGCGACGCGTAGGTGGAGGTGGCATTGACGAGGCGGACGTAGCCCGGGCCGTCGTCGCTGCTGCCGCCGCAGCCGGTCAACAGGAGGGGCGCGGCCGCCACGGCCGCGAGCAGGGGCGCGAACAATCTCAGCTTCACAGGTTTTCCTTTGGATCGAGGGGACGGCGGCGTCCGCCCGCAGGTGCGGGCGCGGCGCTGCCGCACCGGTCGATTCAAGCGAAACCGTGTTGCGCGCAGGTTGCGTCTTCGTGGGGGCGGGTGTCGCCGCGTGTCGGCCCTGACACACGCCGGCGATGCCGCTACATCAAAAGGTGTTCTCCCGCGTTGTCCCCACCCAGGATCACGTAGTTCACCTTGCGGATGTCGGCCAGCCGCGTGCCGCCGGCGTAGCTGATCGAGCTCTGCACGTCCTCGCGCATCTCGCGCAGCGTGTCGGCCAGCTTGCCCTTCACCGGCTCGAGGATGCGCTTGCCCTCGACGTGCTTGTACTCGCCCTTGTTGAAGTCGCTGGCCGAGCCGTAGTACTCCTTGAAGACCTTGCCGTCGGCCTCGACCGTCTTGCCGGGCGATTCCTCATGGCCGGCGAACAGCGAGCCGATCATCACCATCGCGGCGCCGAAGCGCACGCTCTTCGCGATGTCGCCGTGGTCGCGGATGCCGCCGTCGGCAATGATCGGCTTGGTCGCGACACGGGCACACCACTTCAGCGCGCTCAGCTGCCAGCCGCCGGTGCCGAAGCCGGTCTTCAGCCGCGTGATGCAGACCTTGCCCGGGCCGATGCCGACCTTGGTCGCGTCGGCGCCCCAGTTCTCCAGGTCGATCACCGCCTCGGGCGTGCCGACGTTGCCGGCGATGATGAAGGTCTTCGGCAGGCGCTGGCGGATGTGATCGATCATCTTGCGCACGCTCTCGGCGTGGCCGTGCGCGATGTCGATCGTGATGTAGTCGGCGCCGACGCCCTCGGCCGCGAGGCGGTCGATCACGGCGTAGTCGTCGGCCTTCACGCCCGAGCTGATCGAGACGAACAGGCCGCGCTCGCGCATGCGCTTCGCGTACGCGACGTTGTCCAGGTCGAAGCGGTGCATCACGTAGAAGTAGCCGTTGGCGGCCAGCCACTGCGTGATCGGCTCGTCGACCACCGTCTTCATGTTGGCCGGCACCACCGGCAGCTTGAAGCTGCGGCCGCCGAGCTCGGTCGAGGCGTCGCATTCGGCGCGGCTCTCCACGCGGCACTTGCGCGGCAGCAGCAGGACGTTGTCGTAGTCGAAGATTTCCATGGTCAGGCTCCAAAGGGTGGGGAAGAGCGCTTGACTTGGAACCCGGCCGCCCGGCAGAAGGCCTCGAAGCAATGCGAGGGCGCCGAAACGAAAAACCGGGCGCCAAAATTTGGGCCCGGTGACGAATTCTACGCGGCGGGGCTTGCCCCCTCGGCCGGCCCTGTTTCTGGCTGCCCGGCTGTCGGATGGCGTGCCTTGCCGATGAACTGCGGCGCGAACCGGTTCAGCAGCGCGACCAGGGGCACGCACGCGAGCAGCGACACCGCGCTGATCGCCGCTGCATACGCCGTGACGGCCGGCAGCGTGTCAGCCAGCGCGATGGCCTCGGCCAGCTTCGGGTTGAAGAAGTGGAAGAACACGCCGTTCAGGCCCATCAGCGGCAGGCTGTTGCGGCCGATCCAGGCCGCCACCCGCGTGGCCGGCAGCAGCATCGCGAGGCCGGTCACCGCCAGCGTGCCGGCCAGCGCGCTGAACGCGAAGCCGAGCGCGTCGCCATGCTGCGCCGCCGCCATCATCACCGCCTGCGCATCGTGCGGGTGGTTCAGCCGGTAGGTCGCGAGCAGCGCACTGGTGCAGGCGAGCGTCACCAGCAAGACCATGCCGCGGTGCGTGGCGAGCTGCTGCAGGAAGGGCCGCAGCACCTGCCCGATCGTGTAGAAGCCGAGCGCGACGATCGCCTCGCGCACGAACCAGATGCGGCTGACCTGTGCGACCCAGCCGCCCAGCGCGTCGCCGTGGTTGCACAGGAACACGCCGCCGGCGATGCAGGCGGCGGCGAACGCCAGCCGCGCCGCCACATGCCGTAGCCGCGGCAGCACCACCAGCGCCATCGCCTCGCAGACGAACATGCAGACGAGGAACCAGGTCACCCAGTTCAGCTCCGGCATGCCGCGCAGGTAGGCGGCGCCCAGCGGCTGCGCGTAGTACCACCACGCGAAGTGGTGCTTCACCGCGCTGAGCGACCACAGCGGCAGCAGCAGCAGCCCGAAGAACAGCACCGGCACCAGGCGCAGCCGGGCCAGCGTGCGCAGGCGCGGCAGCAGCGCGGCCACCGGGTGGAAGAACAGCCCGGCCAGCACGAAGAACAGCGGCATGTGGAAGGCGTAGATCAGCCGCAACTGATCGACGGCGGACGCGTTGTCGCCGGCACGGCTCTGCACCACGTGCCCGTAGAACATCAGCACGATGCCCACCGCCTTCGCGGTGTCGACCCACGGCAGGCGCTGCGTGCCGCGTGGCGTGGCGAAGCCCGAATCCATCGCTGCATCGTAGGAAGGCGCGCCGGCAGCRTCCATCCCTACAATCGACGGATGCATGACGATGGCTCCAGCGAGCACCTCTCTCCACAGCGCGACCCCGGTGCCGACGGCCGCCTCCTCGACAACCTGAACCCCGAGCAGCTCGCCGCGGTGACGCTGCCGGCCCGCCCGGCGCTGATCCTGGCCGGGGCCGGCTCGGGCAAGACGCGCGTGCTGACCACGCGCATCGCCTGGCTGATCCAGACCGGCCAGCTCACGCCCGGCGGCGTGATGGCGGTGACCTTCACCAACAAGGCCGCGAAGGAGATGCTGACGCGGCTCGGCGCGATGCTGCCGGTGCCGGTGCGCGGCATGTGGATCGGCACCTTCCACGGGCTGTGCAACCGCTTCCTGCGCGCGCACTGGAAGCTCGCCGCGCTGCCGCAGGGCTTCCAGATCCTCGACTCGGCCGACCAGCTGTCGGCCGTCAAGCGGGTCATCAAGGCGATGAACCTCGACGAGGAGCGCTTCGTTCCGAAGCAGGTCACCTGGTTCATCGCCGGTGCCAAGGAAGAAGGGCGCCGCCCGAAGGACGTGGAGCAGCGCGACGAGCAGGAGCGCACGCTGGTGCGCGTGTACGAGGCCTACGAGGCGCAGTGCCAGCGCGAGGGCGTGGTCGATTTCGCCGAGCTGATGCTGCGCACCTACGAACTGATGCGCGACAACGCCGCGCTGCGCGAGCACTACCAGCGGCGCTTCCGCCACATCCTGGTCGACGAGTTCCAGGACACCAACAAGCTGCAGTACGCCTGGCTGAAGATGTTCGCCGGCCCGCACGCCGCGGTGCTGGCGGTCGGCGACGACGACCAGAGCATCTACGCGTTCCGCGGCGCGCAGGTCGGCAACATGGCCGATTTCGAGCGCGAGTTCCACGTCGAGCAGGTGATCAAACTGGAGCGCAACTACCGCTCGTTCGGCAACATCCTCGATGCGGCCAACGAGCTGATCTCGCGCAACTCGCGGCGGCTCGGCAAGAACCTGCGCACCGAGGCCGGCCCGGGCGAGCCGGTGCGCGTCTACGAGGCCACCAGCGATTTCGCCGAGGCGCAGTGGTTCGTCGACGAGGCGCGCCAGCTGCACCGCGACGGCATCGCGCGCCGCGACATCGCGATCCTGTACCGCAGCAACGCGCAGAGCCGGGTCATCGAGAGCGCGCTCTTCAATGCCGCGATCCCGTACAAGGTGTACGGGGGCCTGCGCTTCTTCGAGCGCRCCGAGGTCAAGCACGCGCTGAGCTACCTGCGGCTGATCGAGAACTCGAACGACGACACCAGCTTCCTGCGCGTCGTCAACTTCCCGACGCGCGGCATCGGCGCGCGCTCGATCGAGCAGCTGCAGGATGCGGCGCGCCAGAGCGGGCGCAGCCTGTACCAGAGCGTCGGCGCGCTGAGCGGCAAGGCGGGCGGCAACCTGCAGGCCTTCACCGCGCTGGTCGACGCGATGCGCGAGGCGACGCGCGGGCAGACGCTGCGCGAGATCATCGAGCACATGCTGCATGCCTCGGGCCTGGTCGACTTCTACAAGACCGACAAGGAAGGCAAGGACCGGCTCGAGAACCTCGACGAACTGGTCAACGCGGCCGAGGCCTTCGTCACGCAGGAGGGCTTCGGCAAGAACGCGGTGGCGCTGCCGGTGGACGAGCATGGCGGCGCCGAGACGATCGCGGCACTCGAGCAGACGCCCGATGCCGAGACCGGCGAGATCATGTCGCCGCTCGCGGCCTTCCTGACGCATGCGTCGCTGGAGGCCGGCGACAACCAGGCGCAGGCCGGGCAGGACGCGCTGCAGCTGATGACGGTGCACTCGGCCAAGGGGCTGGAGTTCGACGCGGTCTTCATCACCGGGCTGGAGGAGGGGCTGTTCCCGCACGAGAACAGCGTGTCCGACATCGACGGGCTCGAGGAAGAGCGGCGCCTGATGTACGTCGCGATCACGCGGGCGCGCAAGCGGCTGTACCTGAGCTTCAGCCAGACGCGCATGCTGCACGGGCAGACGCGCTACAACGTCAAGAGCCGCTTCTTCGACGAGCTGCCCGAGGCGGCGCTGAAGTGGATCACGCCGCGCAACCAGGGCTTCGGCTCGGGCTTTGCGCGCGAGTACCAGGCGGCGTGGGCCCGGGGTTCGGGGCTGAACTCGATCGTCGGCGCCGGGCGGGTCGAGCCGCGGCCGCAGTCGGTGGCGCAGCCGGGCGGGCCGAAGACCACGTCCAGCCACGGGCTGCGCACCGGGCAGGGCGTGTTCCACAACAAGTTCGGCGAGGGCGTGATCGTCACGCTGGAAGGCGCCGGCGACGATGCGCGGGCGCAGATCAACTTCGGGCGGCACGGCATGAAGTGGCTGGCCTTGTCGGTCGCGAAGCTGACGCCGGTGAACTGAAAACGCAGGCTCATGGTGAACCCCGAGGCGGCCGCCGGCCGATCGGGCCGGCGGTTGTCCCATCACTCAGGTTCTTCCCGCGATTCCGTCAGGGCGCCGGCCCTGACAGCGCTTGCAAACTCCCGCAGCGCCGGGCGCCCGCATAAGCGTCTCTTATCCCGGCGATCAGCATTCGTCGTTTGATGGGCGCTTTCACACTCCGTAGAGTCCCGCCCCACACCAGGAGGCAAAGACCATGCAGGGACGCAACGCAGTGAGATTCTTCATCGTCGCGTGGACGACGGCAGCGGGCGCCTTGCTCGGCGCCTGCGGCGGCAGCGGCGACGCCGGCGGCACGGTCTCGGCGCCATCCGCCGCGACCGCATCGGCCGGCAGGCCGGAGAAGGCCGCCGCGGCGGCTGCCGCCACACCGTGGAGCCAGTACATGCTGTCCCCGTCGTCGCGCACCCTGGCCCCGGTCGTGGTCTTCAAGACCGTCGGCACGGTGCAGAACCCCAACAACCTGCTGACCGGCAACACCGCGATGATGTCGGGCCGCGGCAGCTACGTGGTGCTGGATTTCGGCAAGGAGGTCGGCGGCTTCGTCTCGCTGGACTTCCCGGCCGCCGGCAGCAACGCCGAATCGGTCGGCCTCGCCTTCACCGAGTCGAGCGAGTACGTCGGCCCCGTCAGCGACGGCTCCAACGCCGGCCTGAACGCGGGCGCGAGCAGCTCGACCGACGGCGYCATCTACGCGAGCGTCAACAGCACGACCGGCACGACCTACACGATGCCGGCGGCGAGCCTGCGCGGCGGCTTCCGCTACCTGACGCTGTTCATGAACTCCGACGGCTGGGTGCACCTCGCCAACATCCGGCTGCGCTTCACGCCGGCGCCGTTGATGAGCGACCCGAGCGCCTACCCGAACTACTTCTACAGCAACGACGACCTGCTGAACAAGCTCTGGTATGCCGGCGCCTACACGGTGCAGACCAACACGATCGCGCCCGACCAGGGCCGCAAGCTGCTCGCCACGGGCTGGGACAACACCGCCGTGGTCAGCGGCGGCACCTCGGTGCTGACCGATGCCGCCAAGCGCGACCGCACGGTGTGGTCGGGCGACCTCGGCATCTCGGCCGCGGTGGGCTATGTGTCGACCGCCGACACGCTGTCGGTGAAGAACGCGCTGCAGCGCCTGTACGACAGCCAGAAGGCGAGCGGCGAGCTGCCGTACTCCGGTCCGCCCTTCGACCTGTACAGCTCCGACACCTACCACCTGTGGACGCTGATCGGCACCGAGACCTACCACCTCTACAGCGGCGACACCGACTGGCTGCGCTCGATCTGGCCGCGCTACAAGCAGGGCATGGCCTTCATCCAGGCCAAGGTGAACGGCGCGCACGGGCTGCTGCACGTGACCGGCACCAACGACTGGGCACGGGGCGGGCAGGGCGGCGAGAACATCGCGGCGAATGCAATGCTGTACCGCGCACTCGTCACCGGCGCCACGCTGGCAACCGCGGTGGGCGAGGGCGCGACGGCCACCGCTTACGCGACTGCGGCCGCGACGCTGAAGTCGCGCATCAACGCCACGCTGTGGGACGCCGCGGCCGGCGCCTACCGCGACAACCCGGACAGCACGCTGCTGCCGCAGGACGGCAACTCGCTCGCGGTCTGGTACGGGGTGACCGACAGCGCCGACAAGCCGGCGGCCGTCGCCCGCTACCTGAACGCCAACCTCGGCACGCTGGGCGCGCTGACGCCGGAGTGGGGCGGCAACATCTCCGGTTTCGCCGGCTCGATGCAGCTGATGGCGATGTCGGCGGCCTCGCGCGATGCCGATGCGCTGGCCCTGATGCGTCGCCAGTGGGGCTTCATGCTCAACCACCCGACGCGTGGCACCGGCACTTTCTGGGAGGGCTTCGGCGCGGACGGCGGCAGCGGCGGCTATGCGCCGTGGTTCGTCAGCCACGCCCATGGCTGGTCGTCCGGGCCGACCTCGGCGCTGACCTTCTACACGCTGGGCATCAGCCCGACGACGGTGAAGGGGCAGCAGTACGGCGTGATCCCGCACCCCGGCGACCTCACGCACGTCGAGGGCCAGCTGACGTTCGACGGCAGCAAGCGCGTCAGGAACAGCTGGGACCGCGGCAGCGACGGCAGCTTCACGATGACGGTGGACAGCAGCTCGCACACCGGGTCGGTCGGCGTGATCGGCATCCCGCGCTTCGGCATCGACCGGCGCGTCAGCATCGACGGCGTGGAGGTGTGGAACGGCAGCGCCTTCAGCGGCGCAGCCGGCATCGCGAGTGCCGACCAGGACAGCCGCTACATCTACTTCCGCGGCGTCCAGCCGGGTGTGCGCACCTTCCGCACGGCAGGCACGGGTGCTGCCTGGGCGAGCTGCGCGGCCGAGGCCGGGCAGTGYGTCTTCGAGGGCGTGCGCGGCGTGCGCTACGGCAGCGGCAGCAGCTTCGTCTACGGCAGCTTCAACGGCAGCGTGGCCTGCAACAACGCGACCTTCGGTGACCCGGCGCCGAACGTCGTGAAGCACTGCGAGCTGAGCGACACCGAGCGGCCGCCGGCGATCGGCATCTGGACGCCGTGCGCGCTGGAAGGCCAGGGCTGCAGCTTCGACCGCACCCGGACCGTGGCCTATGGCGCGCAGTCGTCGTACCGCTTCCTGACGCGCAGCGGCCCGGTGGCCTGCGACAACGCGACCTTCGGCGATCCGATCTTCGGGGTGGCCAAGCGCTGCTGGGTGGGCCACCTGCCGCAGAACCCGGGCTTCGAGTCGCCGGCGGTGGCGGCGGGCAACGGCGTGCAGTACGGCGCGGCGAACGCGGGCTGGACCTTCTCGCCGGAGAGCGGCACCAGCGGCTCGGGCCTGCAGAAGAACGGCGGCGCGTTCGGCGCGGTGGCCGCGCCGGAGGGCCTGCAGACGGCCTTCGTGCAAAGCGGCGGGGCGATGAGCCAGGGCCTGCCCGACCTGTCGGCGGGGCGGTATGCGGTGCGTTTCAAGGCGGCGCGGCGGGGTTGGAGCTTCGGCGGCGTGCAGACCCTCGGCGTCTGGCTCGACGGCAACCTGCTGGGCAGCTTCACCCCGGGATCGACGCAGTTCGAGTCGTTCACGACCCCGCCGATCGCGCTCGGTGCCGGCGCGCACACGCTGCGTTTCGCGGGCCAGAACACCACGGGCGACAACACCGCCTTCGTCGACGAGGTCGTGCTGGTGACCTACTGAGCCGGCGTCACGCGCCTGTCATGGCGCCCCGCGATCATCAGGCAGCTCGGGGAGTCGTGGAGGGAGACCCATGCGTCGTTGTTGGAAGGCGTGGCTGCTGTGTGCGGCCACGCTGCTGGGTTCTGTCGCGGCCGAGGCCGGGCCGCAGGCCGCCGATCTGAAGTTCCGCGAGTTCTTCCAGCTGCCGGTCGGTCCGCGCGGCCTCGTGCCGAGCGCGCGCCTGCTGTCGCTGGACGGCCAGCCGGTGCGCATCACCGGCTACCTTGCGCACCAGGAGGCGTCGTCCGCCGCACCGGGCATCGCGTTGCTGACCCCGCTGCCGGTCTCGCTCGGCGACGAGGACGAGAGCTTCGCCGACGACCTGCCCGCCTCGACGCTCTACCTGCACCTCGCCGGCCCGCTCGCTGCGCGGACGATCTCGTACCGCCCGGGCCTCGTCTCGCTCACCGGCACGCTGCAGGTCGGCGCGCAGCGCGAGGCCGACGGCCGCAGCTCGTTCGTGCGCCTCGTGCTCGACCCCGAATCCGCATCCGTTCTCCTGGAGTCCCCGAAATGACCCGCCTTGCTGTTGCCGCCCTCCTGCTCGCCGCTGCCTCCGCCCAGGCCGCGCCGAGCGTCACGCGCCTCGTGCCGCCGAGCGAGCTGTTCACGTCGAACGACCCGAACCCGCCGGTGATCGCGCGCTTCCTGCCCGGCCAGCGCTTCGACCTGCAGGCCACCGTGCGGCTGGACGCCGGCACCACGCTCGCCTCGTTCGAGTTCGCGGTCGACGGCGTGGTGCTGAAGCCGGCCTCGGCCGTCACCAGCGTCGTGACGACCGGTTTGAGCCTGCCGGCCGGCACCAACGCCGCCGTCGTCTCGCAGCGCGCCTACTCCAACGCGAAGCCCGGCATCCACAAGCTGACCGTCAACGCGACGCAGAGCGACGGCCAGCGCGTCAGCGCCACCGGCAACTTCGAAGTGGTTGCGCTGGCCGGCGCGGGCCGCAAGGCGAAGAACATCATCATCCTGCTCGGCGACGGCATGGGCGCGGCCCACCGCACCGCGGCGCGCATCATGGCCAAGGGCTATGCGCAGGGCAAGGCGCATGCGGCGCTCGCGATGGACACCTTCCCGAACACCGGCATGGTGATGACCTCGTCGCTCGATGCGATCGTCACCGATTCTTCGCCCGGCATGTCGAACTACGTGACCGGCAACAAGGCTGCGAACAACCAGGAAGGCGTGTTCCCGGACGACACCGCCGACGCGTTCGACAACCCGCGCGTCGAGTACCTGTCGGAGTACCTGCACCGCACCCAGGGCAAGGCACTGGGCATCGTGACGACGGCCGACGTGTTCGACGCGACGCCGGCCGCCAACGCGGTGCACACCTCGAACCGCGGCAACGGCACCGGCATCGTCGACCAGTTCCTGGACGACCGCGGGCTGACCGGCCTGTCGGTGCTGATGGGTGGCGGGCGCAAGTGGTTCCTGCCGAACGGCGATGCGCTGAAGGCCGACGGCTCGCGCAACGGCCAGGCCGTCAACGGCTCGCAGCGCGACGCGAAGTCCGACTACGTGCTGCCGCCGGACCTGGTGGCCGGCTGGGGCGCGGCGCTGGGCGCGAAGGACCCGGCGCGCGACCTGATCGCCGACTTCCAGGGCGCCGGTTTCGCCTATGCGCCCGACCGCGCCGGGCTGGTTGCGGCGGCCGGTGCCGACAAGCTGCTCGGGCTGTTCTCGTACTCGAACATGAACGTCGCGTTCGACAAGATCAACAAGCGCCGCGGCGTCTCGACCATCGTCGACGACTACGGCTTCCCCGACCAGCCGATGCTCGACGAGATGGCCGAGACCGCGCTGCAGGTGCTGTCGCGCCAGAAGAACGGCTTCGTCGCGCTGATCGAGGGCGCGTCGATCGACAAGCAGGCGCACCTGATGGACACCGACCGCTGGCTGTTGGAGGTGATCGAGTTCGACCGCGCGGTGCAGGTGGCGAAGGACTTCGCCGCGAAGCACCCCGACACGCTGGTCATCGTGACGGCCGACCATGAGTGCTCGGGCGCCGCGATCATCGGCGCGTCGACCAAGCCGGTGGCCGCGATCCGCGCCGCCGCCGCGCCGGCCGAGGGCGCGAGCGCGCCGAGCGCCGCGACGCTGCGCGACCCGGTGGTCGGCGTCTACCAGGCCGCGAAGTTCCCGAAGTACACGATCGCCGCCGACGGCTACCCGCAGAGCACCGACGTGGACTACAAGATGCTGATCGGCTACGGCGCCAACGCCGACCGCTACGAGAGCTGGCTCGCCAACGCGACGCCGACGCAGGATTCGCAGCAGCCCTTCGTCGGCCAGGCGCCGCAGAGCGGCTACCCGGCGAACCCGAGCGTGCGCAACCAGGGGGCGGGCTTCCTGGTGACCGGCCAGGTGCCGGGCGACCAGGCGGTGCACACCGCCACCGACGTCCCGCTGTCGGCCCTCGGCCGCGGGGCCTCGCTGTTCAGCGGCGTGATGGACAACACCGACATCTTCTTCAAGATCGCCCAGGCGGCGACCAAGGGCACGAAGTAGCCCCCGGGGGCTACGTCACACCTCCACGTCGTCCACTTCGCGGTAGACGTCGCGCATCCACATCTTCAGGCGCTGGCGGTCCATCAACCCCAGCGTCGCGTCGTTGTCGCCTTCGCGGGCATTCCAGAAGCTGATGCTCGCCGCGTCGATCTTCTGGATCACGGTGTCGTGCAGCTTGCGCATCGTCACCACCTTGGCGCCGAACGACAGCGCGCGGGCCTGCTCGCCCGATTGCTCCAGCACCGAGAAGTCGCTGCCGCGGATGTGGTTGCGCACCAGCACGTACTTGAAGCTCGGGCCGAAGCGGTCGAGCAGYTTCTTCAGCAGGTCGACCGAGTCCTTGCCGGCGTCCATCACGTGCCAGTAGTGGACCTGAGAGTTCGTCTCGTCCAGCAGGTTCAGCACGCCCGACTCGTCCATCCAGCGCACCAGCGGGTCGTGTGTCTGCGCGGCCAGGTCGACCAGCACGCGGCGGTCGGGCTGGTCCACCGCGGCCTCGACGATCGCGTCGAGCGCCTCGTAGCGGTCCACCAGCACCGGCGACGCGTAGCCGGCATAGAAGCGCATCAGCGCACCGTGCGAGCGGTCGGTGTCGAAGCCGATGAAGGGCATCTGGCGGTCGATCAGGTACTGGGCCAGCACCCGTGCCATCAGCGACTTGCCGACGCCGCCCTTTTCGCCGCCGATGAAGTGGATCTTGCTCATGCCGAAGCTTCTCCGAGGTTTGGTGGTCGGGCGACAGTATGAACGCAAGCGCGYCACGGGCCTGCCGGGCTGCCGCGCAAGGTGTTTCGAGGCGTCATGGTGCCGTCATGCGCTTGTCACGCCGCTTTCATGGTGCCTGCTTAACCTGCCGCACGCCAAGACACACCTCGACACGACCCGCCACGCGCGGTGACGTGCCTTCTCCCTCACTCTCCAAGGAAGCCTGATGAGCCACCCAACCGTCGACGCGCGTCGCCGTCTCCTGAAGCTGTTGTCCGGGGCCCCGCTGCTGCCGATGACGAGTTCCACCGCATTCGCCGGCCTGCTGGCCGCCTGCGGCGGTGGTGACGATGGTCCGGCGCCGGCCGCACCGGCCGCCACCGTGACCTCGGTCGAGTTCACCGCGATGGCCGCGCCCGCTGCCGCCGACGTGGCCGCTCCCACCGCTGCCGAACTGGCCGCGATGGGAGCGACGTCCGTCGGCTCCAAGCTGATCGCCAACTACAGCGACGGCACGACCCAGACCTTCGCGCTGAAGTACGAGCCCTTCTTCATCACCGGTGAAATGGTGCCGGACGGCAAGGGCAGCACCATCCTCGCCGGCGGCTACGTCGACATGGCCGGCCAGCCGATCCGGGATACCTCGATGGTCGGCAAGGAGCGCCAGTTCTTTTCCGATTCGCCRGACGGCAGCTCGCTGCTGACCGTGCCGAACCCGACCGTCGCCGGCCTGAAGGGCAAGGCGGTGTTCGCCGTCGTGCAGTTCGAGTACATGACGCGCAACCAGGCCGGCGCCGACACGTACGGCACGCTGCCCTCGCCGATCGCGGTGCTGACGCTCGACCAGGACCAGGCCACCGGCAAGCTGAGCCTGGTGAAGTACCACAACGTCGACACCTCGCCGGCACACGGTCTGTGGATCACCTGCGGCGCCAGCCTGTCGCCGTGGGGCACGCACCTGTCGAGCGAGGAGTACGAGCCGGATGCGGCCTTCATCGACACCAACACGCAGTTCAAGGCCTACAGCAAGAACACCTTCGGCGACGAGACCAAGGCCAACCCGTACCACTACGGCCACCTGCCGGAAGTGACGGTCAACCCCGACGGCACCGGCACGATCAAGAAGCACTTCTGCCTGGGCCGCATCTCGCACGAGCTGATCCAGGTGATGCCGGACCAGCGCACCGCGATCATGGGTGACGACTACACGAACGGCGGCTTCTTCATGTTCGTCGCCGACAAGGCGAAAGACCTGTCGGCCGGCACGCTCTACGTCGCCAAGGTCGGCGCCGGCTTCTCGATCGACCCGGCTGCCGCCGGCGCGGCGCTGACCTGGGTCAAGCTCGGCCATGCCACCAGCGCCGAGATCGAGGTTCTGGCCAATACGCTGAAGGCCAAGGACATCATGGCCGTCAGCAAGACCGATCCGCTGGACGCCACGTACACCAAGATCTTCTGCGACGGCAAGGCCAACTGGGTCAAGCTGGTGCCGGGGATGGAGAAGGCCGCGGCCTTCCTGGAGACGCACCGCTACGCCAACCTGGTCGGCGCGAGCATGGTCTTCACGAAGATGGAAGGCACGACCGTCAACGCGAAGGACAAGATCGGCTACTCGGCGCTGCAGAACATCCAGGCCTCGATGGTGAAGGGCGACGCCGCCTGGCGCGAAGAGATGGGCGTGAGCCTGGACAAGAAGCTGGTGGCCGGCGGCATCCTGGCGCACACGCTGGCCGGCGGCCAGAAGGACACCTCGGGCGCCGCGATCGACAGCGAGTGGGTGCCGGTGCAGACCAAGGCGCTGCTGGTCGGCGAGGACATCGCGGTCGACCGCCTGGGCAACACGTCGAACCCGGACAAGATCGGCAACCCGGACAACATCAAGTTCTCCGAGAAGATGCGCACGCTGTTCATCGGCGAGGACAGCAGCACGCACGCGAACAACTTCCTGTGGGCCTACAACGTCGACACGAAGAAGCTGTCGCGGCTGCTGTCGGTGCCGGCAGGCGGCGAATCGACCGGCCTGCACGCGGTCGACGACATCAATGGCTGGACCTACATCATGAGCAACTTCCAGCACCCCGGCGAATTCGTCGGCGGCATGCCGGCCGCGCTCAAGACGGGCCTGGACCCGGTGGTGAAGGCGAACTACAAGGACAAGTTCGGCGCGGCCGTCGGTTACCTGACGGGACTGCCCGAACTCGGCTGATTCGGCTGATCAGGGAGGAACGGCCACGGAGGTGGCCGGTGCTGGCCAGAAGAGGGAAGGGGCCGCGGGCGTGATGCCTGCGGCCCCTTTTTCATCAATGCGCCTGGTCCCAGTTCCGCCCGATCCCCACCTCCGCCACCAGCGGCACCTTCAGCTTCGCGACGCCGGCCATCAGCCTCGGCACCTCGGCCTTCACCCACTCGAGCTCGGCTTCCGGCACCTCGAGCACCAGTTCGTCGTGCACCTGCATCACGAGCTTCGTCGCGCGCTGCTCGGCCAGCAGCACGTTCTGCACCGCCACCATCGCGAGCTTGATCAGGTCGGCCGCCGTGCCCTGCATCGGCGCATTGATCGCCTGCCGCTCGGCACCGGCGCGCCGCGGGCCGCTGCCGCCGTTGATCTCGGGCAGGTAGATGCGGCGGCCGAACAGCGTCTCGACATAGCCCTTGTCCTTGGCCGACGCCCGCGTCTCGTCCATGTAGCGCTTCACGCTCGGGTAGCGCGCGAAATACCGCTCGATGTAGTTCGTCGCCGCGCTGCGCTCGATGCCCAGGCTCGACGCCAGCCCGAACGCCCCCATGCCGTAGATCAGCCCGAAGTTGATCGTCTTCGCGTAGCGCCGCTGCTCGCTCGTGACCGCCGCCGGCTCGATCGCGAACACCTCGGCCGCGGTCGCGCGGTGCACGTCCATGCCCTCGGCGAAGGCCTTCAGCAGGCTTTCGTCGCCGCTGATGTCGGCCATGATGCGCAGCTCGATCTGCGAGTAGTCGGCGCTCAGGATCACGTGCCCCGGCGGCGCGATGAAGGCCTCGCGCACGCGCCGGCCTTCGGGCGTGCGGATCGGGATGTTCTGCAGGTTCGGGTCGGTGCTCGCGAGCCGCCCCGTCACCGCCACCGCCTGCGCATAGTTCGTGTGCACGCGGTGCGTCTCGGGGTTCACCATCAGCGGCAGCTTGTCGGTGTAGGTGCCTTTCAGCTTCGCCAGGCTGCGGTGCTCCAGCAGCTTGGCCGGCAGCGGGTAGTCCTCGGCCAGCTTGTCCAGCACCTCTTCGTCGGTGCTCGGTGCGCCGCTCGCGGTCTTCTTGATCACCGGCAGCCCGAGCTTGGTGAACAGGATCTCGCCGATCTGCTTCGGCGAGCCCATGTTGAACGGCTGGCCGGCGAGCTCGTGCGCCTCCTGCTCCAGCGCCACCATGCGCTCGCCCAGCTGCTGGCTCTGCGCCGACAGCACCAGCGCATCGATCAGCACGCCGTTGCGCTCGATCTGCTGCAGCGCGATCGCCGTCGGCATCTCGATCTGCTGGTAGACGCGCAGCAGCCCCGGCTCGGCCTGGATCTGCGGCCACAGCGCCTGGTGCACCTGCAGCGTCATCTCGCTGTCCTCGCCGGAATAGCGCGCCGCGCGCGCCACGTCGACCTGCGCGAACGGGATCTGGTGCGCGCCCTTGCCGCACAGGTCTTCGTAGCTGAGCCCCTTGCGGCCCAGGTGGCGCTCGGCCAGGCTTTCCAGGCTGTGCGGGCGGTGCGCCTCCAGCACGTAGCTCTGCAGCAGCGTGTCGTGGACGAAGCCGCGCGCGAGGATGCCGGCGTTCTGCAGCACGTGGAGGTCGTACTTGATGTTCTGGCCGAGCTTCGGCGCGGCGGCGTCTTCGAGCCACGGCTTCAGG
This sequence comes from Rhizobacter sp. P2_H2, assembly GCF_056403375.1. NCBI lineage: Bacteria > Pseudomonadati > Pseudomonadota > Betaproteobacteria > Burkholderiales > Sphaerotilaceae > Rhizobacter > Rhizobacter sp. P2_H2. The sequence continues at coordinate 5,723 of NZ_JBFUFP010000014.1, read as the reverse complement.
CGCGCCAGTACCTCGTCGATCGGCAGCTGCGCCGGTGCGTCGGCGTAGTCGTGGCGCAGCGGCACGTAGGCCGCCTCGCCCGGCTGCACCGCGAACGAGACGCCGACCAGCTGCGCGCGCATCGGGTCGAGCGAATCGGTCTCGGTGTCGAACGCTGCGAGCGGCGCGGCCTTCAGGCGCGCGATCCAGGCGTCGAGCGCCTCGAAGCTGGTGATGGTGTCGTAGCGGCCGTCGGAGGGCGGCTCGTCCGTGGCCGTGGCAGCGGGCTCGTCCGGTGCGCCGTCGCCGAACAGGTCGCCCGTGGCGCTGTCGGCCGGCGGCTTGGGCGGCTTTACTGCCTTGACCGGCGCGGGCGGCGGTGCCGCCACCGCCGTTTCCAGCTCGCGCTTCCAGCTCTTGAAACCGTAGCGGCCGTAGAAGTCGAGCAGCGCGGCGTTGTCGGTCGGCTTCAGCGCCAGCCCGTCGAGCGCCGGCCAACCGGCCAGGTGCTCGGCCAGTTCGCAGTCGTCGCGCACCGTCACCAGCTTGCGGCCCGTCGGCAGCCAGTCGAGCGCCTTGCGCAGGTTCTCGCCGGCGACGCCCTTGATGCTCGCGGCCGCGTCCATCACGCCTTGCAGCGAGCCGTACTCTGCGATCCAYTTCGCGGCCGTCTTCGGGCCGACCTTCTCGACGCCGGGCACGTTGTCGACGGTGTCGCCCATCAGCGTCAGGTAATCGACGATGCGCTCCGGCGGCACGCCGAACTTCGCCATCACGCCCGGCACGTCGAGCTTCTCGCTGCTCATCGTGTTGATCAGCGACACGCGCTCGTTGACGAGCTGCGCCAGGTCCTTGTCGCCGGTGGAGATCACGACGCGGTGGCCGCGCTCGGCCGCCACCCGCGCCAGCGTGCCGATCACGTCGTCGGCCTCGACGCCGGGCACCATCAGCACCGGCCAGCCGAGCAGCTTCACCACCTCGTGGATCGGCTCGATCTGCTGCACCAGCGGCTCGGGCATCGGCGCGCGCYGGGCCTTGTACTCGGGGTACCAGTCGTCGCGGAAGGTCTTGCCCTTGGCATCGAACACGCAGGCCGCGTGCCCGGCCTTCACGTCGATCAGGGCGCGCTTGAGCATGGCCACCATGCCGTGCAGCGCGCCGGTCGGGAAGCCTTCGGCGCTGCGCAGGTCGGGCAGCGCATGGTAGGCGCGGTAGAGGTAGCTGGAGCCGTCGACCAGCAGCAGCGTGCCGGCGTCAGTGGTGGATGTGTCGGTCATCCGGCCATTGTGGCGGATGGCGCATGCGATGGAACTCGGCATGGAGGCCGGTTACTCAGGCTGGCATCCTGTCGCCGCGGCGGCGGCGCGATGGACATCGAACAACCCCTTGATGGGAGCCGGCACGCATGATCTCGAGACAGAGTCCACAACAATCGCCTCGCAACGACATTGAAGAGCCATCGACCTCGACACCATCGACCCGCGACAGCTCGGAACTTGCTGGCAAGATTCAAGACGAAAAAGCGCAAGCACGGGATGCCATCCCGTCGACAGTACCTGGCGGCTGCATGCCTTACGCGGCGTGGCGTGCCGATCAAGACATCGCCGAGCGCGAAGATGCGGCCCTGCGTGCGGGGTTCGGAATGGAGCGCGCGAGAGAGATCGCAGGGACCCCGGGATCGACCATCCGGGGTTGGGTGCACTCGGCTGGCGAATTGCCTGAGCACGAGAATCAGTAAACGGCAAAGGCTCCTCATGCTCCCACCCATCGCGCTGACCGTGCTGGTCGCTGCGCTCCATGCCGGCGTGCCGCTGGCCACTGCCGTGCAGGCCGCGGCGATCGGCCACGGCAAGCCTTCGATGATGCTGGCCCAGCCGTATGCACGTGGCGCCTTCCAGCCCGCGCTGCACTGGGTCAGCGAGAAATACGACGGCGTGCGCGGCTACTGGGATGGCAAGCGCCTGCTGACGCGCAACGGCCACCCGATCCGCGTGCCGGCCTGGTTCACGTCGGGCTGGCCGCAGCGCGCGATGGATGGCGAGCTGTGGGCCGGCCGCGGCCGCTTCACCGCAGCGGCATCGACGGTCGCCGCCGAGGTGCCGGACGACGCCGCGTGGCGCGAGATGCGCTTCATGGTGTTCGATCTGCCCGACGAGCCGGGCGATTTCGACCACCGCCTGCCGCTGATCGAGCGCCTGGTCAAGACGGTMGGYACGACGTGGATCGAGGCGGTGGTGCACGGCCGGGCCGCGGATGAAGCCGAGCTGTTGAAGCTGATGCGCCGTGTCGTCTCGGTCAACGGCGAGGGCCTGGTGCTGCACCGCGGCGATTCGCTCTACCTGCGCGACCGCAGCGATGCGCTGCTGAAGCTGAAGCCGCAGGACGACGCCGAGGCGCGCGTCGTCGGCCACCTGCCGGGCGAAGGCAAGTACGCCGGCCAGCTCGGGGCGCTGCTGGTCGAGATGCCCGACGGCCGGCGCTTCCGGCTCGGCAGCGGGCTGAAGGATGCCGAGCGCCGCCAGCCGCCGCCGATCGGTGCGACCGTGACCTACCGTTACCGCGGGTTTCATGAGAGCGGCCTGCCGCGCTTCGCGACCTTCCTGCGGGTGCGGCCCGACTGAGCTGGGGACGGGGCCAGTGGTGGTTGACCCCGGCGCGGGGCGTGCGCGGCAGCGCTGCCTACAATGCCCCCATGAAGCTGCTGCCCGTGCTGGCCTGCCTGGCCTTGTTGTCGTCGATCGCCCCCGCCCTCCATGCGGAGCCCGTGCCGGCGCCGAAGCCGATTCCGGCCCCGGTCGAGAACTTCGACACCGGCGAACCGCAGGTCGACCACCTGGTGCACGAGGACGAAGGTTCGCGCATCGAAGAGTTGCGCGTGCGCGGCGAGGTCAAGCGCATCGTCGTCAAGACCAAGGCCCCGCTGAAGGGCGAGTACGAGATCCTGCCGGACAACGCCGCCAAGGGCGTGCCGCAGGCGCCCAACGGCTCGCGCGGCGTCGCCGGCCAGCGGGTCTGGCAGGTCCTTGCCTTCTGAGCGGGCCGATGGCTGTCTTCACCGAGGTTTCGTTCGACACCGCCGCCGCGCTGGTGGCCCGCCTGCAGATCGGCGAGCTGACCGCGCTGAAGGGCATCGCGGCCGGCATCGAGAACACCAACTACTTCGCCGACACCACGCAGGGCCGCTACGTGCTGACGGTGTTCGAGCGCCTGAGCTTCGAGCAGCTGCCGTTCTACCTGCACCTGATGAAGCACCTGGCGCGCCACGGCGTCGCGGTGCCCGAGCCGCAGGCCGACGCCGCGGGCGAGATCCTGCACCAGATCGACGGCAAGCCTGCCGCGGTGGTCGACCGCCTGCGCGGCGGCCACCAGCTCGCACCCGACGAGCTGCACTGCCGCAGCGTGGGCGCCGCACTGGCGCAGATGCACCTGGCCGGCGCCGACTTTCCGCGCCAGCAGCCCAACCTGCGCGGCCTCGCCTGGTGGGCCGAGACGGTGCCGGTGGTGCTGCCCTTCCTGGCCGATGCGCAGCGCGCGCTGATCGAGGCCGAACTCGCATTCCAGCAGCAGGTGGCGGCGTCGCCGGCCTATGCGGCGCTGCCGCGCGGGCCGATCCACGCCGACCYGTTCCGCGACAACGTGATGTTCGAGGGCCACGCGCTGACCGGCTTCTTCGATTTCTACTTCGCCGGCGTCGATGCGCTGCTGTTCGACATCGCCGTGTGCCTGAACGACTGGTGCATCGACCTCGACACCGGCCGCCTGGCCGAAGACCGCGCGCTCGCCTTCGTCGAGGCCTACGACGCGGTGCGGCCGCTCGGCTCCAGCGAGCGGCGGCTGATGCCGGCGCTGCTGCGCGCCGCGGCCTTGCGCTTCTGGATCTCCCGCCTGTGGGACCTGCACCTGCCGCGCGATGCGTCGGTGCTGAAGGCCCATGACCCCACTCACTTCGAGCGCGTGCTGCGCCAGCGCGTCGAGAACGCCTGGCATCCGGCGATGGGCTGACCGATGGCTGACCGATGAAATTCCAGCATGTTCCCGCGAGCCGCGGCGCCCTCTGGGTGCGCCAGGGCGTGGCCGCCTTCGCGACGCGGCCGCTCGCCTACTCCGGCCTGCTCGGCCTGTCGCTGTTCGCGAGCTTCGTGCTCGCCTTCATTCCGCTGCTCGGGCCCTTCCTGCTGCTCGGGGCGTTCCCGTTGCTGTCGCTGGGCTTCATGATCGCCACGCGCCTGACGCTGGCCGGCCGCTCGCCGATGCCGACGGTGTTCATCGCGCCGCTGCGCGTCGACGGGCCGCGGCGGCGCGCGCAGCTGTGGCTCTATGCCGGCTATGCGCTGGCGGCCTTCCTGATCTGGTTGCTGACCTATGCCATCGCGGGCTCGCGGGTGATCGAACTGCAGCAGTTGCTGTACAGCGCCAACACCCCGCCGGAGGTGCTCGACGCGCGCCTGTCCGACGGCCACCTGCAGCTGGGCATGCTGGTGCTCTTCGCGTTGAGCTCGGTGCTGAGCGTGGTCTGGTGGCATGCGCCGGGCCTGGTGCACTGGGGCGGCATGAGCGCGTCGAAGGCGCTGTTCTTCAGCCTGGTGGCGTGCTGGCGCAACCGCGGCGCCTTCGCCATCTACATGCTCGTCTGGTTCGGTACGGCGCTGGCGGCCGTCATCCTGGTGAGCCTGGTGTCGTCGCTGCTCGGCCAGCTGGAAGTCGGCAAGGTGCTGATGCTGCCGGTCTGGCTGATGATCCTGAGCGCCTTCTACGCATCGCTGTTCTTCACTTTTGCCGACAGCTTCGAGTTGCCGTCGGCAGACACCGACACCGGGAGTCCGTCGCCATGAATGCAGCCGCCGCGCCGTCGAAGATCGCTCTTGTCACCGGTGCCGGAACCGGTATCGGCCGCGCGTGTGCGCTGGCGCTGCTGCGCGAGGGCTGGGGCGTGGTGCTGGCCGGCCGCCGCGCCGAGCCGCTGCAGCAGACGCTGGCGCAGGCGGGCGAGCGGGCCGCGAATGCGCTGGCGGTGCCCACCGATGTGGGGGATCCGGCGTCGGTGAAGGAATTGTTCGCGGCTACGCGCGAGCGCTTCGGCCGGCTCGACCTGTTGTTCAACAATGCCGGTGCCGGCACGCCGGCGATGCCGATCGAGGAGTTGAGCTACGAGCAGTGGAAGGCGGTGGTCGACGTGAACCTGACGGGCGCCTTCCTGTGCACGCAGGAGGCGTTCCGACTGATGAAGGCGCAGACGCCGCAGGGTGGGCGCATCGTCAACAACGGCTCGATCTCGGCGCATGCGCCGAGGCCGTTCTCGGCGCCTTACACCGCCACCAAGCATGCGATCAGCGGGCTGACGAAGGCCAGCTCGCTGGACGGCCGGCCGTTCAACATCGCGGTTGGCCAGATCGACATCGGCAATGCCGCCACCGACATGACCGAGCGCATGACGCGCGGCGTGCCGCAAGCCAATGGCAGCACGATGGTGKAGCCGCGGATGGATGTGCAGCATGTGGCGAATGCGCTGCTGCACATGGCGGGCTTGCCGCTGGAGGCGAATGTGCTCAGCATGACGGTCATGGCGACGCAGATGCCATTCGTTGGGCGGGGCTGACCTCTTCCCGGTGGGGGACTCGCTGCGCGAGGGCTTTCTCTTCCCTGCGGGGGCTTCCTTTCACTGCGTGAGGCTGCTGCCGGGTCTCGCCCCGGACGCTGCGCTGTGCGGGCAGGTTTCGCCCTGCCGGGCGAGTCACTTTCATTTG
>NZ_JBFUFP010000013.1:0-29217 GCF_056403375.1 Rhizobacter sp. P2_H2 | reverse complement strand
GGTCGCCGCTGGCCACCAGGTCGTCGATCTCGGCGCGCAGGTCGGGCACGGCTGCGCGGAAGGCCTTCGATGCAGCCAGCGGGCCGTCCGGGCCCTGCGGGCGGCCGGCGGGCAAGGTGCGATCGATGAAGCCCGGCGACAGCGCGGCCTGTGCATGGCGGGCCTCTCCGGTGTCCCAGAAGGCGGCATAGCGGCGTGCGGCCAGCACGGCGTCTGCACTGCCGGGCGCGGCAGCGAGGTGGTGGGGTCGAGGCAGGTCGTCAGCGGCAGTCGCGACGCCACACAGGGCGGTCAGCGCGGCGGCAGCGGCAAGGGTTTTCATGGTGGGTCGTCTGGAAGGCACACGCGATTCGTGCATGGAGCGCATTCTTCTGCCGGTGCACCGGCACCGGAAGTGGCCTCGCGGCAGAAGCACCTTCTTGCGGCGTTTGCAAATCCCCACCTGCAGCAACATCAGGCCTGCCAGGGCGCCTGCGCTTCGCCATCCACCCCATACCGCGTCGCCGCCTGCGCGAGCACCCCGCGCTCCAGCGCGCCCTCGCGCACCAGCGCCTGCAGCGCCGCCAGCACCACCTGGTGCCGGTCGACCTCGAAGAAGCGGCGCAGCTGCTGGCGCGTGTCGCTGCGGCCGAAGCCGTCGGTGCCGAGCGTCGCGTAGCGTGCCGGTACGTACTCGGCGATCAGCTGCGGCCAGGCCCGCACGTAGTCGGTCGCGGCGATCACCGGGTCCTTGCCCGCGAGCAGTGTCGCGACGTGCGACACCGCCGGCATGCCACCGAGCCGCTCCCGCCGATCGGCCTCGCGCGCATCGCGAGCAAGTTCGCTGAAGCTCGTCACGCTGAACACCTCGCTCGCCACCTGCCAGTCGGCGGCCAGCAGGTCGGCCGCGGCCATCACCTCGCGCAGGATCGCGCCGCTGCCCAGCAGCCGCACACGGCTCGCCTTCTGTCCCTTCTTCTTTCCGACCGGGTGCTCCGCCAGCCGGTACATGCCGCGCAGCAGGTCGGCATGCGCCGCGTCGGGCAGCGACGGCTGCGCGTAGTTCTCGTTCATCAGCGTGAGGTAGTGGAACTCGTCGCGCTGTTCCTCCAGCATGCGGCGCGCCGCATGGTCCATGATCACCGCGACCTCGCCCGCGAAGGCAGGATCCCACGCACGGCAGTTCGGCACCGTCGAGGCCATCACCAGGCTGCTGCCGTCCTGGTGCTGCAGGCCCTCGCCGCCGAGCGTCGTGCGCCCCGCCGTCGCGCCGAACAGGAAACCGCGCACGCGCTGGTCGGCCGCGGCCCAGATCAGGTCGCCCACGCGCTGGAAGCCGAACATCGAGTAGTAGATGTACATCGGCAGCATCGGCAGCCCGTGCACGCTGTACGAGGTGCCGGCCGCGATCCATGACGCGAGCGCGCCGGCCTCGGTGATGCCTTCCTCCAGCAGCTGCCCGTCCTTCGCTTCGCGGTATGACAGCATCGAGCCCGCATCCTCCGGTTCGTACAGCTGCCCGTGCGGCGAATAGATGCCGATCTGCCGGAACAGGCTCGCCATGCCGAAGGTGCGCGCCTCATCGGCGACGATCGGCACGATGCGCGGCCCGAGCGCCTCGTCCTTCAGCAGCCCGGCGAACATGCGCACGGCAGCCATCGTCGTCGACATCTCCTTGCCGTCGGCCTGCAGCGCGAAACCGCCCCAGCCGGCCAGCGGCGGCACCGGCAGCACCGGCGCCTGCGGCTTGCGCGCCGGCAGCGCGCCGCCGAGCGCGCGGCGGCGCTCGTGCAGGTAGGCCATCTCGGGGCTGTCGTCGGCCGGCTTGTAGAAGCGCAGCGCGGCCACGTCGTCGTCGGACAAGGGCAGCGCGAAGCGGTCGCGGAAGGCCTTCAGCGCGCTCACGTCGAGCTTCTTCGCCTGGTGCGAGGTCATGCGCGATTCGCCGACGCCGCCCATGCCGAAGCCCTTCTTGGTCTTCGCGAGGATCACCGTCGGCCGGCCCTTGTGCGCCCGCGCCGCCGCGAAGGCCGCATGCAGCTTGCGGAAGTCGTGCCCGCCGCGCTTCAGCGCATCGATCTCGTCGACGCCCATGTGCGCCACCAGCGCCTGCACCTGCGGATCCTGGCGGAAGAAGTGCTCGACGTTGTAGGCGCCGTCGTTCGCGCCCAGCGTCTGGTACTGGCCGTCGACGGTGGCGGCCAGGCGCTGCAGCAGCACGTGCTGGGTGTCGCGCGCGAAGAGGGCATCCCAGTCGGAACCCCACAGCACCTTGATGACGTTCCAGCCGGCACCGGTGAACAGCGACTCGAGCTCCTGGATGATCTGGCCGTTGCCGCGCACCGGGCCGTCCAGCCGCTGCAGGTTGCAGTTGACGATGAAGGTCAGGTTGTCGAGCTGCTCGCGCGCGGCGAGCGTGAGCCCGGCGATCGATTCCGGCTCGTCCATCTCGCCGTCGCCGAACACGCCCCACACATGGCGCTGCGCGGTGTCGGCCAGGCCGCGGTGCGCCAGGTAGCGCATGAAGCGCGCCTGGTACACCGCGCTCAGCGGGCCCAGCCCCATCGAGCCGGTCGGGAACTGCCAGAACTCCGGCATCAGCCACGGGTGCGGGTACGAGCACAGGCCGTGGCCGCCGACCTCCTGGCGGTAGTTCGCGAGCTGCTCCTCGCTGAGCCGGCCCTCGAGGAAGGCACGCGAATACACGCCCGGCGCCGAATGCGGCTGGAAGTACACCAGGTCGGCGTCGCGGCCGCCCGGCGTGCGGCTGTCGTCGCCGCGGAAGAAGTGGTTGAAGCCCACTTCGAACAGCTCGGCCGCCGAGGCATAGCTCGCGATGTGGCCGCCCAGCTCGCCATAGGCCTGGTTCGCGCGCACCACCATCGCGAGCGCGTTCCAGCGTGTGATCGTGGTGAGCCGCTCCTCGATCGCGAGGTCGCCGGGATAGTGACCCTGCCGCTCGAGCGGGATGGTGTTGCGGTAGGCCGAATACGGCTGCACGTGCGGCACGATGCCCAGCTGCTGCGCCTGCTCCTCCAGCTGCTCCAGCAGGTACAGGCCGCGCTCGCTGCCGCCCTCGGCGACGGCGGCGCGCAGCGCGTCGAGCCACTCCTTCGTCTCCAGCGGATCGGTGTCGCTCGCGGCCTGGGCGAGCAGGTGGCGGGGGGTCTGGCCGTTCATGGGGGCATCCTGCAGCGGGGGAGCCGAGACTATAGAAGCAACACCCCGAAACCGTCTCCCGCAGGACATTGCATAGACTCGCCCACCCGGCCCGCCGTTTGCCCGTGGTGGAGTTGCCGTATGGAAGGACCTTGATGTTGCGTTTCCGCCCCGACCCGATGCCCACCGTGCCCGGCTTCGAGCCGGCGCCCGCGTGGCGCCAGCGCCTGAAGCGTCTTGCTTTGAGGTATGCGCTGTGGTCGGCGCTCGCGGCCGCCGTGGCGGCCGTCGCGCTCGGCATCTACATCGCGGTGCTGCTGCGCATCACGCCCAGCGTCGACGACCTCAAGCTGGTGCAGGCGCAGCAGCCGAGCGTGCTGCTGTCGGCCGACGGCCAGCAGATCGCCAGCTTCCGGCGCGCCCAGCAGGAGCGGCTGACGCTCGACAAGGTCTCGCCCTTCGTCGTGAAGGCGCTGGTCGCCACCGAGGACAAGCGCTTCTACGATCACCACGGCATCGACTTCATCCGCTCGTTCGGCGCGGTGCTGCACAGCGCCACCGGCGACATGCAGGGCGGCTCCACCATCACGCAGCAGCTGGCGCGCAACCTGTTTCCCGACGAGGTCGGGCGCGCCCGCAACCTGCACCGCAAGGCCAAGGAGTGGGTCACGGCGATGCGCATCGAGCGCGTCTACGACAAGAAGCAGATCCTCGAGGCCTACCTGAACACCGCGCCGTTCCTGTACAACGCGGTCGGCATCGAGATGGCGGCGCGCACCTACTTCGACACCTCGGCGGCCGAGCTCGACGCGCTGCAGAGCGCGACGCTGGTCGGCATGCTGAAGGGCACGTACTACTACAACCCGGTGCAGCACCCCGAGCGCTCGCTCGCACGGCGCAACGTCGTGCTGTCGCAGATGGCGAAGGCGCAGGCGATCACCGACGAGCAGCTGCGCACGCTGAGCGCGCAGCCGCTGCAGCTGCACTGGAGCCGCCAGCCCGATTTCCCGGCCACCGCGCCGCACTTCGCGGCCTATGCGCGCAAATGGCTGCTCGACTGGGCCGACGAGCACGACCACGACCTCTACGCCGACGGCCTGGTGATCGAGACCACGCTCGACAGCCGGCTGCAGGACGAGGCGGTGCGCGCGGTGCAGGCGCAGGCCGATGCGCTGCAGCAGGTGGCCAATGTCGAATGGAGCCGCCCGGCGCTGCCGGCGGTGTCGACCGCGCCCGAGGCTTATGCGAAGCTGCTCGGCAAGGCCGAGCCGTTCGGCTGGCTGTGGACCGGACGGCGCGACCTCGTCACCGCGTTCCTGCGCGAGTCGCCGGAGTTCAAGCAGGCGGTCGACGCCGGTGCGGGCCCGGGGGAAGCGCTGGAGAAGCTGCGCGCCGACGCGCCGTTCATGGCGCGGCTGAAGGCGCAGAAGACGCGGCTGGAAGCCGGTTTCGTCGCGATGGACCCGCGCAACGGCGAGGTCCGCGCCTGGGTCGGCAGCCGCGATTTCGCGCTGGAGCAGTACGACCACGTCGCGCAGGCCGAGCGCCAGCCCGGCTCGACCTTCAAGCCCTTCGTCTACGGCGCGGCACTCGAGGCGGGGCTGACGCCCGACCGCACCTTCGTCGACGGGCCGGTCGAGGTGACGATGGGCGGCACCGTCTGGCGGCCGACCGACATGTCGGGCGCGACCGGCCAACCGATGACGATCCGCGACGGTCTGGCGCTGTCGAAGAACACCATCACCGCGCAGGTCATGCAGGAGGTGGGCATCCCGCGCGTGGTGGCGCTCGCGAAATCGCTGGGCGTCGACCAGAGCCCGCTGGAGGCCGTGCCGTCGCTCGCGCTCGGCACCAGCCCGGTCACGCTGCTGGAGATGGTGAACGCCTATGCGTCGATCGCGCAGGTGGGCAGCGTGCACAAGCCGGTGTTCGTCAAGCGCATCAAGGACCGCACGGGGCGGGTGATCGCCGAGTTCGGCGAGGCCCCGCGCCGCGGCATGTCGCCCGAGGCCGCGACCGACCTGATCGACATGATGCGCGGCGTGATCGCGCGCGGCACCGGCACGCAGGTCCGCACCCGCTTCGGCGTGACCGGCGACCTGGCCGGCAAGACCGGCACCACGCAGAAGAACACCGACGGCTGGTTCATCCTGATGCACCCGGAGCTGGTCGCGGGGGCGTGGGTCGGCTTCAACGATGCGCGCGTCACGCTGCGCAGCAGCTGGTGGGGCCAGGGCGGGCACAACGCGGTGCGGCTGGTCGGCGATTTCTTCCGCGATGCGCAGAAGAAGGGGCTGGTCGACCCGAAGGCGAGCTTCCCGCCGCCGCGTGTGCCGGTGCCGGCGTTCGACCCGGCGGCCTCGGCACCCGAGGGCACGAATGAGGGCCCCGGCGAGGGCGGCAGCCTCGATCCGGCCAATTCCGCCGACCAGCCGCCGAAGACCGCCGAGGAACTCGGGCAGGCGCTCAGCAACATGGGCCTGGACCCGAAGACCGGCGTGCCGCGCGCGCCCGGCGACCGGCCGCCGCGACCGCAGAATGAAGAGCCGATGCCGCCACCCGCGGCGCCGGCGGCTTCCGACAGCAGCCCATGAGGCTATCCATCACCTGACCAGGGAGAACCACTCGATGACGATTCCGATGACCTGGCTGCGCGGCGCGCAGCCTGTCCTGCTGGCCGTGCTGATCGCCGCGGCAGGAACGCTCCACGCGCAGACGGCGGCCGTACCCGAGCGGGCGGCCTCCGCCGTGCCGTCGACGCCGGCCGCGGCCTTGCGCAGCCTGCTCGATGCCGACCTGGCCGAGAACTTCCGCCGCGAGCCGATGTGGGCCAGCGTGCTGGGCGTCCCCGGCTACAACGCATTGCTGCCCGACCTGTCCGACGCCGAGCGGCAGCGCGAGCACGACTACGAGCGCGCGACGCTCGCGCGCGTGCAGGCGATCGACGCGGCGGGCCTGCACGGCCAGGACCGGGTGTCGCACCAGTTGCTGCTGGACAAGATGCGCATCGCCGTCGAGGCGCAGCAGTTCGGGCATGCGGACGAGCTGGCGCTGACCACGCTGTGGGGCATCCAGTCGATGATGCCGCTGGCCGCGCAGATGACGCCGATGCGCAGCGCGAACGACTACCGCGATTACACGTCGCGCGTGAAGGCGGTGCCGCGCTACGCCGAGCAGATTCAGCAGCGCCTCGTGCAGGGCCTGCAATCGGGCTGGGTGCAGCCGCAGGGCGTGGTCGATCGCACGATCGCCGGCATCGACGCGCACCTGGTGGCCGATGCCAACGACAGCGTGCTGCTGAAGCCGTTCGCCGCCTTCGTGCCGGCCGTGCCCGAGGACCAGCGCGACGCGTTGCTGCAGGCCGCGCGCGCCGCGGTGCGCGACGACTACCAGCCGGCGATGCGGCGGCTGCGCGAGTTCCTCGCGACGACCTACCGTCCGAAGGCGCCGGTCGACGTGGGCCTGTCGGCGTTGCCGGGCGGCGCCGCGTACTACGACTTCCTGATCCGCACCGGCATCGTGCAGGGGCTGGATGCCGGCAAGATCCACGCGCTCGGCCTGCGCGAGGTCGCTCGGCTGCGGCGCGAGATCGCCCAGGTGGCGCGGCAGACCGGCTTCAAGGGCAGCACGCAGGCCTTCATGCACTACGTGAGCCATGACAAGCGCTTCTTCTTCAAGTCGCAGGAGGAGTTGCTGGCGAGCTACCGCGCGATGTCGGCGCGCATCGATCCGCAGCTGCCGGCGCTGTTCCACACGGTGCCGCGCATGCCGTACCAGGTGCGCGGCATGTCGGCCTCGGAGGCGGTGAGCAGCACGGCGGCGAACTACACGCTGGGCTCGCTGGAGCTCGGCACGCCCGGCTACTTCACGGTGAATGCGCCCGGCTACGCCGGCGAACCGACCTGGGAGGTGGAGACGCTGTTCATGCACGAGGCGGTGCCGGGCCACCACCTGCAGGGCGCCCGGGCGGCCGAGGTCGAGGGCCTGCACGACTGGCGCCGCTATGCCGGCTGGAACGTGGCCTATGGCGAGGGCTGGGCGCTGTACGCCGAATCGCTGGGCTTCCAGCTCGGCATGTACCGCGATCCGTACCAGCACTACGGCCACCTGCAGGGGCAGCTGTTCCGTGCGGCGCGGCTGGTGGTCGACACCGGCATCCATGCCTACCGCTGGCCGCGCGCAAAGGCGGTCGACTACATGATCCGGCAGGCCGGGCTCGAACCGAAGAATGCCGCCAGCGAGGTCGACCGCTACTTCTCGAACCCGAGCCAGGCGCTGGGCTACCTGCTGGGCAAGCGCAAGCTGCTGGAGCTGCGCGATCGGTCGCAGCAGGCGCTGGGCGCGCGCTTCGACCTGCGCGACTTCCATGCGGTGGTCGTCGACAGCGGGACGATGCCGCTGGCAGTGCTGGAGCAGCGGATCGACGCATGGATCGCGCGTGGCGGCGGGCGGCCGGATGGCGATGGCTGAGCAAGCTGGGAGAATGCGCGGATGACGACTTCCCAGGACGCCCTGATCCAGATCGCCCGCCGCTACTCGCAGCTCGGCATGCAGGTGGCGAAGGCCTACCACCAGCGGCAGACCGAGCTGGAGCTCGACAAGGTGCTGATGCCCGATCGCCTGTCGACGCCCGCCGGCACCGCGGCGTCGATCGCGACGCTCGAGGAATTGCGCGAACTGACTGCGACGCACCGGCAGGCGTACCAGAAGCTGATGGTGGCGTTCGCCGGCGAAATGGCGAAGGCGCTGGAGGACTTGCCCGTGGCCGTGCGCGATGCCGAGCGCGACCGCATCGTCCCGATGCTGGAATGGCAGTTCAACGCGCAGCGCGAGTTCTACGAGAACCGTGCCCGGTGGATCGCCGCGGCGCAGCAGGTGTGCGAGCTGATCGACGAGCGTCGGGCCAAGCTCACCTTCACCGACGACGGCGTGCTGTTCGAGGCCGACGACGACCTCGACCGCTTCCAGGCCCTGATGACCTCGCTCGACGAGATGCAGCAGCGCGAGGGCGAGCAGCTGGCGCAGCGCGTCGAGCGGATGAAGCGCTCGGCCGCGGCGCTCGGGATGACCATCAGCGAGTAGGTGAGCTGGCAGGTTGTGCGCACCGGCCCTGCGCGCATTGCAAGGCCTTTGCGTTGCGGCAGCGGCAGGAGGACTACGATGGGCCTCAACTTGTCGAGACCCTCATGAACCAATTCCTGCTTCAACCCGCCGCCACGATCACGGCCGCGCTGATCACCAACCCGGCACCCGGCGTGTCGCGCACCCGCATCGAGGACATGGGCGCGCTGTTCACCGCGGTCTACAACGAACTGGCCAAGGCGGCCGCCGACGAAGCCGCACGGACCAAGGCCGTGCCGGCGGCGGCCTGAGGCCGAGGCCCGTTTCAGCGGGCTGTCAGCGGTTCTGCTGCGGCGGCCGGCCGAGGTGGCGGAACGTGATCCGCCCCTTGCTCAGGTCGTACGGCGACATCTCCAGCGACACGTTGTCGCCGGCCAGGATGCGGATGTGATGCTTGCGCATGCGTCCCGACGTGTAGGCCACCAGCTTGTGGCCGTTCTCCAGCGTCACGCGAAAACGCGAGTCCGGCAGGATTTCGTTGACGACGCCGCTCATTTCGATCAGTTCTTCCTTGGCCATGAGGACACTCCTTAGGGGTTGGATGGTGAAGGCACGGCCACGCTGCGGCCGGCGACCCAGGCGAGGCCCTGGTCGGTGGCATAGCGCAGTGCGGCGCGGGCGGTGTTGAAGAGCGGCGAGAAGCGCATGACCCGGTCATGGGTGGCGCTGCCTTGGCCGCTGCGGATGGAGACGGCGGCCTGATGGCGGCCGTCGCTGCGGGAATGGCTGAGTGGCGAGACGAGGTATCTGCCGATTTCGATCGAGGTCTTGATGCAGTTCTTTCTAGGGCGCGACCGGCCTGCAGGTGCTCCCGTGGAGGGCTGCTGCAGCGTCGATCGGTGATGGGGCGTCGATGTCGTCAGATGATGCAGCCCGCGGGACAGGCCGCCCGACACGCGCCAGGAGGAAGCACGGAGTCTACCACTCGGGCTCTTTCGACGCTGGCCGGGTTATCCGACCCGGCGGGTCAGTCGTCCGACTCCGCAGGGGCGAGCAGCGCTTCGCACTGGCGGCACAGCCAGTGGGCTCGCAGCAGCACCGCACCCGGCCGCGCATCGTCGTGCCGCAACCGCTGGAACACGGTGAAGCCGGCTGCCGCCGCGCGCCCGCACGCCGCCATCCATTGCTGCTGCCAGGCCGCGACGCGCTCGGCCACGATGCCTCGTTCGGCCTGCGCATGCAGCGTGCGGCGCACCTCGCGCAATGCGCCGGGCAGCTCGATCGCCGCGACCGAGGCGGGGTCCGGCCCCGGCGCGCCGTGCGCGGCGGCGAGCGGTGCGCCGTCGGGCGCCGCGTCGAAGTGCAGCACGTCGAGTCGCGCCGGTTCGACCAGGCTCAGCGGTTGAGCGACCAGGCCGCGCTCGCCGGCCACGACCTGCGCGACCAGCAGCGTGCCCGCGGCCGGCGCGGCCAGTGCCTCGATGCGCCCGATCGCATGCGCGTTCAGTGCGCTGTACGCCAGCTCGGCATCGAGTCGCCGACCCGCCGCATCGAACAGCGGCCACACGAGCGCCTGGCGCGCCGCATCGAACCGTGCGCTGCCGAAGCGCGCCGGCCGCAGCACCGCCCAGTCGCGCAAGGGATCGGGCTCGGCCAGCAGGCTGCGTCGTGCGGCACTGCGTTCGCCGGCCAGCGCAGCCCAGTCGTCGCACACCGGCAACCGGTCCTGCAAGGGCACCGGACCGGCACTGGCGGTGGCCTGGCAGCCATCGGCCGTCGAGATGCGGCCGGTCGGGCCGATCTGCGCGCCGATCAGCGTGAGGCTGCGCCCGCTCAGTTGCGCAGGCGACGCGACACCGGCCCACGGTCCGGCCGCTCGGTAGCTGGTGCGCGGGTCGAAGCCGTGCTGCGCCTGCGGCCGGGCCAGCGAGCACGACAGGAAGGCCTGGTCCGCCGGCGACCAGAACAGCATCGTCAGCCCGTGGTAGCCGGAGCCGGTGCGCCAGGCATGGGCGCCCAGCCCCAGCAGCTCCAGCCTGCCCGACGCGGCATAGCGGCCGCGCGCCCGCCCGACCAGCGCGACCGGCGCGGCGCCACGCGCYGCCGCGGCGTCCAGCGCCGAGACCAGCGCGAAGCCGAGTGCCAGTTCGTCGAGCAGCCGCTGCTCATCGGCACCGGCCGCGCGCTCGAGCAGCAGCTCGATGTGGTCGGCCACGCGGCGCAGCAGCAGCGCGAGCCGCGGGTAGTCGGCCCCCTGTGCCCACACAGCCAGCGTCGCGAAGCGCTCGTGCAGGCCCTGCGAGCCGTGCGACAGCCCGAGCTCGACGCTGTCGGCGAACAGCTGCAGCGCGCTGGCACGCAGCCGCTCGCGCGAGCGTTCCTGCGATTCGACGGCGCCGGGCACCGGCGCATGGCCGCGGCCGAGGTCGAGCGCGGCGGTGCGCGGCGACACCTCCGGCGGCTGCAGCTCGACGCCGCGCGCGCGCTGGAAGGCCAGCACTGCGGCGACCTGGTACTTCTCGATCTGCGCCAGCGCGGCATCGGCGACCAGCGCCTCGACGCCGCCGCCCATGAAGCGAAAACGCATGCGCGGCTGCGTGAACTCGATCAGCACATGGCGCTCGCCGTGCAGGCGCAGCGTCTGCGGATCCATGTCCTGCACGAACTGCCAGGCCCAGCGATGGCCGGCGCGGCCGGCGTGCGCGACCAGCTGCTGCGGCGTGAAGGCGAGCAGCGCCGCCTCGATCGCCGCCAGTTCGTCCGCGGGCGTCGGCGACGGCGCGGTGCCGCCCATGCGCTGCAGTCCGATCGCCGCGGCCAGGATGTGCTGGCAGACGCCGCTGGCCTGGCAGCTGCAACGTGCATGCGCCGGCCCGCGTGCATCGAAGCGGATGCGCAGTTCGCCGAGGCCGAGCGTCAGGGCGTCGGCAGCGTCGTCGTGCACGGTGACGGCCTGCGTCTCCAGGTCCTTGCGGGCGCGCCGCAACAGCCCGCGGTTCGCGAGCGCGATGTAGGCGTCGTCGTCGAAACGCGCCAGCTGCTGCTGCAGGTCGGCCCGCAAGCTCATGAGATCAGCTTCACCAGCCATTGCGCCAGGTGCTGCGGCGTCAGCGCGGCGATCTCCATGCCGCAGGGCGCCAGCTGCTGCGCCATCGCCTCGTCGTACACCGGGTGCGCCTGGCCGTCCAGCGCGGCCAGCCCGAGCAGCTTCACGCGCGCCTCGGCCAGCTTCTTCACCGCGCCGAGCAACTCGCCGGGCGGTGCGCCTTCGCAAAAATCGCTGACCAGCACCAGCACCGTGCGCTGCGGCGTCTCGACCAGCTGACCGCAGTAGCGCAGCGCGCGCGCGATGTGGGTGCCGCCGCCCAGCTGCACCCGCATCAGCGCCTCGACCGGGTCGTCGACATGGTCCGACAGGTCGACCACGTTGGTATCGAACACCACCAGCTTGACGCGGAAGGCCGGCAACGCCGCCAGGATGCCGGCCATCACCGCGCTGTGGATCACCGAGTCGACCATGCTGCCGCTCTGGTCGACGCACAGGATGACGTCCCACGGCAGGCGCCGCGTGTTGCGCTCGAAGAAGCGCAGCTGCTCGATCACCAGCTGGCCGCGTTCGCGGTCGAAGTGCTTCAGGTTGCGGCGCAGCGTGTCGAGCGCGTCGAAGTTGCGCGCCACCGCCATCGGCGAGTGGCGCTGCCGGTTCAGCCGGCCCGACAGCGTCTGCCGCACCTTCGGTTCGAGCTGGCGGCGGATCTCGTCGACCACCTGGCGCACGATGCGCCGCGCGATGTGCAGCACCTCGCCCTTCAGGTGGTGGCGCAGCGTCAACAGCGTGCGCAACAGCTGCTGGTTCGGCTCCAGCCGCTCCAGCGTCTGCGGGTCGGTGACCAGCTCGGTCAGGCCGTAGCGGTCGAGCGCATGCTTCTCGATCACCTGCACCGTGTCGTTCGGGAACAGCTCGCGCACCTCGCCGAGCCAGGTCACCAGCGTCAGTTGTGACGCATCCAGCGAGCCCGGCTGCGCCGGCTCGCGCACCCCGCGGCCGCGGTACTCGCGGCCGTACAGGAACTCGAGCGCCTGGTCGAGCCGGGCCGGCGTGCCGCCGAGGCGGCTGCCCTGCGCGCCGCCGTGCAGCCCGTTCTGCGCAAACTTGCCGAGCACGAGCCGCCAGCGGTCCAGCGTCGTCATGACAGCCACGCTGCGAGGCCGTCGCCGGCCAGCACCTCGGCCAGCGTCTGCGACAGCGCGAGGTTCGCCTGCAGCTGGTTCGCCGACAGGTCGTGGCGCACCAGCGGGCCGAGGCCCTCGCGGCCATGCCTCTGTGCAACGGCGTGTGCGATGCGGTCGGTCTCGCGCGGCGTCATGCCGGCGAACGCGAGCCGCAGCTCCGGCAGGCTCGCGATGAAGTCAGGCTCAGGCCATTGCGCGAGCAACTCGTCGACCACCACCAGCAGCGCCGGTTCCTGCCACGCCAGTTCGCGCGCGGTGTCGAGCAGGCCGCGCAGGAACGCGACCGCCTGCTGCACCGCGAGCAGGCCCCCCAGGTGGCCTTGCAGCGCGGCGCGCAGCTGCGCCGAGTCCAGCCGCCCGGCGGCATGCGCCAGGCCGGTCGCGGCACCGCGGATCAGCGCGCTGTCGTGGCTGCCGCGCAGCGTGTCGATCAGCGCGTCGTACAGGCTGCCGTCCAGGTGCCGCCCGGCCTCGCTGGCGAGCAGCTCGCGCAGCCGCGCCAGCGCACCGACCACCGCGTCGCGCTCCGGGCCGTCGCCGCGCAGCCCGCGCCCGAGGTAGATCGCCCGCTCATAGGCGGCTTGCAGCAGCGGCGGCAGCTCCGGCAGATCGCGCGCCTCCAGCGGTTCGCGCGATTCCCACAGCAGGCCCAGGCTGCCGGCCGCTGCGGTGACCGATGCGAAGTTCGCGTCCTCGCCGAGCGCCCGGTGCAGCACCGCCGCGACACCCGGCACCTGCTCGTGCAGCCCGAGCACGCAGGCCTGCGCCAGCCGGCCGGCGGCGCTGCGCGCATCGCGCGGCTGCACGCCCGATTCGAGGCGCGCCAGTTCCTGGCCGAAACGCTGAGCCACCGCGAGCGGCAGCGTCACGCCGTGCACCGAGGCCTCGACCAGCGCCGCCTCGGTGGCGGCGCTCCATTCCGTCTCCCAGTGCTCCTGCAGCCGGTCCAGCCCGGTGCCACGCACGAAATCCGGCCCCGCGCGGCGCGATCCGAACGGCACCTCCAGCAGCGCCAGGCCGTGCAACAGCCGGCTCGTCACGCGGTGCTCGGGCCGGCGATACAGCTCCAGCACCAGGCGCTGCGGCGTGCCGGTGTCGATCTTCAGGCGCTGCCGGCGCAGCCGCGCTTCGCAGTCGCGCACCAGCGGCGGCGTGCTGGCGCCGGGCGGCACGCGCCCGATCGCATCGCCGCTGAAATGCCGGCGCGCGACCGAGCGCACGAGCGCACCGTCTGCATCGGCATCGCCCTGGATGAAACAGCTGGTGACCGCATCCAGGACGTCGTCGCGCTGCGGGGCCGCGCGGCCCCGCAGTGCCGCGAGCCGCAGCGCCTGTTCGTGCGCGGCGGCCAGCGTCGGCAGCGGCAGCGGCAGGCCGTGGCGTTCGCGCAGCTCGGCGGCGATGTCCGACAGCAGCGTGAGCGTCACGTCGCGGCGCACCTGCGCATCGTCGACGCGGCCGATCCTCGCGCGCCGCTCCAGCGCGGTCCACAGCGCCTGGTGCCAGGCCGGCGCCGTCATGCCGGACGCGTAGCCGTTCAGGCGGTCCAGCCGATCGAAGCTGTAGCGGATCAGCGCCGAGGCCTGGTCGCGCACCGCGCGGCCGGCCCTGCGCGGTCGCGGCGGCGGTGCGTCGAGCAGGCCTGGCATCGCGACCGCATGGAAGCCGCCCAGCACCGCCAGCACCGGGCCGTCGCCGGGCGCGCGCCGGCTCAGCGCCTCGCGCAGGTGCCAGGCCATCTCGGCCTCGCGCTGCAGCGTGCCGTCGGCCTCCAGCTCGGCCAGGGGATGGTCATCGCGCGCCAGCTGGCAGTAGGCGGTCATCTCGTCGAGGTACTGCGCGAGCGGGCGCGTCGCGGCGTCGCGCTCGAACAGGTGCTCCCACAGCGCCTCGTGGTCGCGGCAGCCGAGTTGCCGCGCGAGCGCCTGCAGCCGGCGGCTGCGCTCGAAATGCCGCTCGGACAGCAGCGATTCGCCGGCTGGCGACTGCGCCTCGGCCTGGCCCGGTTGGAACTGGCTCTGCTCGGCGAAATCGAGGTCGATGAACTGCGCCGGGATGCCGGCCGCCTGCGCGAGCCGCAGCGCGACCAGCTCGGGCGAGTGGTCGCAGAACGGGTAGTAGGCGGCATGGCGCGTCGGCTCGCGGCCCTCGGCCTCCAGCACCGCGTAGGTGTAGACGGCCAGCGGCATGCGCGCGTCCGCATGCGTCAGCAGCGGCACCAGCGGCGTGAAGCTGCGCGGGCCTTCGACCAGCACCGCGCTCGGCGGCGCCTGCGCGAACAGCCGCTGCAGCTGCAGCGACGCGRCCGGGCTGTGGTGGCGCACCGGCAGCACGACCAGCGCCGGGCCGGCCAGGCGCGCGGCGAGCGCGCGCAGGCTGTTGGTGCTCGCCGAGGTGACCACGCCGCGTCAGCGTTCGAGTTCGCGGCGCGCGTCGAACACGCCCTGCCACTGCGGATCGCGCTGCGCACGCGCCTTGACGACCACGTCGAAGTAGTGGCGCAGCTTCTTGCCGTCGTCCGGGTTGTCCTTCAGCACGGTGCCGATCAGCTGGCGCGCGACATGCTCGCCGCCGACGCTGCCGTTGCCGAACCAGTGCGCATCGAGGCAGGCCGCATAGCCGACCGACACCGCCTCGGCCGACGACATCACCGCGGTCGGCCGCTCCAGCACCGTGCCTTCGGCGGTCAGCCCGTGGCGCAGGTCATGGAACGCGGTGACCAGCAACTCGACGACATCGGGCCGCAGCTCGACGTCGACCTGCGCCTGGCGCAGCAGCGCCTCGGTCTGCTCGCGCACCAGCCGCAGTTCGAGCTGGCGGTCGGAGATCGGGCGCACCGTCTCGAAGTTGAAGCGGCGCTTCAGCGCGCTCGACATCTCGTGCACACCGCGGTCGCGGATGTTCGCGGTGGCCACCAGGTTGAAGCCGCGCGCCGCGAACACCGTGGCCTCGGCGCCGGCGAGCTCGGGAATGTGCAGCATCTTCTCGGACAGCAGGCTGATCAGGCAGTCCTGGATCTCCGGCTGCACCCGCGTCAGCTCCTCGAAGCGGCACAGCAGCCCATCGCGCATCGCTTCGTGCACCGGGCCGCCGACCAGCGCGCGCGGTGTCGGCCCCTCGGCCAGCAGCAGCGCGTAGTTCCAACCGTACTTGATCTGGTCCTCGGTGGTGCCGGCGGTGCCCTGCACGGTACAGGTGGAGCGGCCGCTGATCGCGGCGGCCAGCAGCTCGGACAGCATCGACTTCGCAGTGCCCGGCTCACCGACCAGCATCAGGCCGCGGTCGCTCATCAGCGTGACGACGCAGCGATCGATCAGCGCATCGTCGCCGTAGAACTTGCGCTTCACGCCGAGCTTGTCGTCGCCGACGATGAAGCTGCGCACCGCGCGCGGCGTGAGCTGCCAGCCGGGCGGGCGCGCACCGCCGTCGGCAGCGGCCAGGCGCGCCAGTTCGTCGGCGTGGGCGAGTTCGGCGGGAGCCCGCAGCACGGTGCCCATCGCGTCAGCCCTGCCCGCTGACCTGGGCCGACCAGTCGGCCGCGAAGCCGCTGCCCTCGGCCGCGATCAGGCGAATGTCCTCGCGGCACTCGGCCAGCAGGATGGCCGGCACCTCCGACAATGGCAGTCCGGTCGCAACGACGCCGGGCTGGGTGTCGGTACCAGTGAACAGCAGCGAATCCAGCGCGACCTTGCGGTTGTCCTCCGGCAGCGAGTTGCCGCTGAAGCGGATCATCGCCTGCAGGCCGAGCGTCGGAAAGCGCTTGTCGTAGCTGTAGAACCAGCCGCCGTCCTCGGAGGCGCCGCGCGCATAGCCGAGCTTCTGCGCGCGGTTGCGCAGCGCGAAGGCCTGCAGCAGGTGGCCCTCGAAATCCTTCAGCTCGCGCGCCGCGGCCTGGGCCGTCGGCAGCTGCCAGCGGCCCTTGCCGAACTGCTGGAACAGCGGCGCGATCTCGTAGTCGACCAGGTGGGTGCGCCAGCCCGCGACGTCGTCGTCGGACAGCAGCGTGTCGTGCGCGAGGCGGATGCGGGCAGTGTCCGGCAGCGTGACGGCGGCGTCGTGCCGGTCGGTCAGCGTGCCGTCGTCGAGCGGGCGGAACACCTGCAGCGCGTGCCCGCCGTCGACCTGCAGCCACACCAGCCGCTGCACCAGGTGGCGCATCACCGGGTGCTGCTGCAGGTAGTCGCGCCAGTCGGCGAAGCTCCATTCGCGCTCGGTGCACATCGCCTCGTAGAGCCGGTCGGCCTGCAGCGCCGCGATGCCCTTCAGCTCCTTCTTCGTGGTCGCGAGCGCCTTCTTGGCCGCGGCGGCCAACTCGGCGTCGTCGTCCTGGCGCGGATCGGGCAGCGCCGCGATGGCCTTGCCTTCCGGGTTCAGCAGGTCGACCTTCAGGTCGGGCCGCAGCTTCGCGGTGAACGCGCGCGGGCCGAAGTCCAGTTCCAGCGTGCCGGTCTCGTCGAAGCCGCAGGAGGGCACGGTGCGGTCCGACAGGTCGGCCAGCGTCCAGCCCTTGCGATCGGCCAGCGCCTGGGCCTGCTTGGTGGCTTCGTCCTGGATGCCCTTGGTGCGGAAGCGGCTGCCGATCGCCAGCATCAGCTGGGTCGCGCTCGGGTGCTCGATCCACGCCAGCATCGCGACCAGCGACTTGCACTGCGACGGCCGCAGGCCGTACCAGGTCTTCAGGAAGCGCTGGGCCGCCGGGGCCGCGCCGCTGCCGGCGCAGGCGGCGGCCACCGCGAGCAGGCCCTTGCAGACGATGGCCGAGCCGCCCGCCTGGGCGCCGGTGCGCTCGTCTTCCGCCAGCCAGTTGTCGAGCACGAACTGGCCGAAGGTCTCGCGGTCGGCCGCGTTGAACAGGCTGCAGGTCTTGAGCAGCATCGCGGTCGGCTCCGGCGATTTCAGCTTGACCGCCTGCGCGAGCAGCCAGCGCAGGATGTCGACCGGGACCGGCTGCCCGTCGTCGGCCCAGCGCACTGCCGGCAGGCGTGCCCACGGGAACCAGTCGAGGTCGGTCGTCAGCCCCTTGGCGAGCAGTTTGGCGGCGTCGGCGGCCATCACGTCGCGGTTCAGGTAGGCCTCGACCGGCTGGCCGAACGCGATCAGCGCGTCGAGCAGCGCGCCCTTCGCGACGTCCTGCTTTTCCTTGCGCACTGCGGCCTCGAGCGCCGGCAGCGCGGCGGCATGGCGCAGCCGCGCCAGCCACAGCGCGGCCTGCGCGCGCACCTCGCTCTTGCCGTCGGCCAGTGCCTCGACGATGCGCGCCTCGCGGCCCGGCCACGCGGCCAGCGTCTTCTGCGCCAGCGCGCGATCGCCCTTTGCGCTGCCGACCGCGAGCGCGAACAGCGCGTCCCACAGCAGCGCCGGCGGCTGCGGGATCGAGCCGATCGAGCTGAACAGCCGGCCGCGGTTGAACCAGTAGCTGTCGGTCGACATCTGCAGGACTTTCAGCACGTAGTCCGCCTGGTGGACGAAGTAGGGCCAGACGGACGCGGCGTCGCCGTTGAACACCAGGCCGCTGCCGCAGTGCGCGTACACCAGCATGTGGCCGCGCAGGTGCTCGTTCTCGTTGCAATCGTCGAGCATGCGCGACAGCTCCAGCATCGTCGGCCGGCCGGTGCGCTGGTGCAGAACGCCGATCAGGTCGACGCCATGGAAGTGCAGGCCGCGCCGCCGCTGGTCGCTCGCGATGTCGAAGAACTGCAGCATCTTCCACAGCGTGACTGGCGTCACCTCGTGCTGCAGCAGCAGTTCGCGCAACGCAGGCAGGACCGGGTACCAGTCCCGCCCCGGTGCCGTCGGATGCTCGCGCGGCGGCGGGTGGCGTGCGTCGCTGTCGAGGTAGGTGCGCAGCGCGGCCTTCTCGGCGTCGGAGAACAGCGCCAGCTGGAACAGCTTCGCGTCGGGCCAGCGCTGCACCGCCACCTCATGGCGGCGGCGCGAGTCCTCGTTGTCCTGCGCGAGCTTCTCGTCAACGCGTTGCCAGAAGACATCGAGCGCGGCCTGCGGCAGCGGGTTGGCGGCGGCGCTCCAGTCGATGACCGGCAGCGTGATCGCGGACGCCTCGGCGGCGTTCGTCTCGGACATGGGTCTCCTCCGCGAAGTGGGCGGCTCCTCTCGCGCCGACTATAGCGGTGGCTTGCGGCGGCTCGACGGGACGCGGCCGGTGACAAACGGTGCCACAGCGGTGAAACATCACGCCGGAACACGGCGCGGTCACCTGCTGGAGCCGTGGCCCGGGCTGTGGGCTTCAGGCTGCACGCCTCGGCCCTCTGAGTCAGCCCTTCTTCGGCCCTGCCAGCGAATCCCGCATGATCAGCTCCGGCCCGAACTCGCGCGACACCGGCAGCGCGGTGCCGAAGCACAGGTTCGACAGCAGCCGGCAGGCGTTCAGCCCCATGTCGCCGACGACGATGCGGATCGTCGTCAGGCGCGGCGACAGCCACGCCGCGATGTCGGTGTCGTCGTAGCCCATCACCGACACATCGCCCGGCACCGTCAGGCCGTCGGCCTGCAGGCGCGACATCGCCCCCATCGCCATCTGGTCGTTGCAGCAGAACATCGCGGTGAATTTCGCGCCCTCCGCGAGCAGCTGGCCGGTGCCGGCCCAGCCGCTCTCGGCGGCGAAGTCGCCGGTCACCATCGACACCGATTCGCGCGCGATGCCGGCCGCGGCCAGCGTGTCGAAGAAGCCCTGCAGCCGCAGCCGGTTGTCGGGTGCCGCCGCCGGCCCGGCGATCACCGCGATGCGGCGGTGCCCGTGCTCCAGCAGCGTGCGCGCCGCCAGCACGCCGCCGGCCTTGTGATCGACCGTGAAGCACTGGCTGCGCATGCCCTTCACGTCGCGGTTGACCACCGCCAGGTTCGGGAAACGCCGCTTCAGCGCCAGGATGTCGGCATCGCGCAGCGCATAGGTCGTCAGCAGCATGCCCTCGCACTGCCGGTCCATCAGGAACTCGATGCCGTTCAGCGCCTGCTCGCGCACGTCCTCGCCGCCGTGGCCGTTGGCGATCACCATGTGGCGGTCCTGGGCCCGCAGCTCCATGTCGATCGCGTGCAGCATCGGACCGTAGAACGGGCCCTTGAAATCGGGCACGTAGACGCCGATCGCGTTCGTGCTCTTCATCGACAGCGCACGCGCAATGCGCGACGGCCGGAAATCCAGCTGCTCGATCGCCGCCTGCACGCGCGAAGCCGAGTCGGCCGAGAACGGCCCCTTGCCCGAAATCACGCGTGATGCCGTGGCGACGCCGACACCTGCCAGTCGTGCCACATCCTTGATCGTGCCCACTGCTTGCACCTGCTCCAGACTACCGAATTGAGTCGGATCATAGTCTGGAGCTTGTGCGCGGGCTGTTTCCGCTTCGTAATTGACGATGGCGTCGATCGCGAATCAGTAGTCGTCGCGGCCGTGGGTGGCGGTCGTGAAGCCGAGGAACTGCATCGAACTGCCGTCCGGGCGGCGCGCCTTCGCGAGCGCCTGGAAGCTGGGAATCGCGACGCCGCGGTTCATGTAGCCGTTGACCGCGATGTCCATGTAGCCGGCCTCCAGGTGCTGGCCCTTGCAGTTGCGCACGCCGCTGCCGCTCTGCAGCGACTTCGCCATGTACTCCAGCCCCTTGGCCAGGCGCGGCGTGGTCTCGCCCGAGGCCTTCCACAGCCACACCGAGGTGTCGCCGGCCTGGATCACCGCGATCTCGGCGGCCTGCGCGAGGCCTTCGAGGTTGTACTGCGGGTGAGTGCAGTCGCGGGCCTTCAGTTCGTTGACCTCGCCGTTCGAGAAGACCGACAGCGGGATCATCTCGGTGATGCGCTGCAGGCCCGCCGCATAGCGCGTCGGGTTGTCCTGGTAGGCGCCGGCAGCCATCATCGCGAGGCCTGCCGACACCGCCCAGTTGTTGACCCGGGTGCGCGCCTTCGCGGCCTCTGTGTACTGGCGGTCGATGAAGCCGTTGAAGGTCGTGATGTCGGCCTGCGCCCAGCCGGCTTCGCCGTTGTTGTAGTGGCGGATGATCTCGGCCGCGCTGACCCACACCGGCAGCATCCACGCCGCCTCCAGCTGCACCTGGGCCGCGTTCGTGCCCGAGGCCACCGAGAAGGTGCGGAAGGTCCTGCCCCAGTCGTTCAGGATCGCCACCGCCTTGTCGCGGTGCCGCGCGTCACCGGTCTTCACCCAGCGCAGCGCGTTCAGGTAGGCCGCCTGCGCGTCGTTCTTGAAGCGCGCTTCCTGGTCGCCGATCGCGCTGCCCACCACCTGCACGTTGGACAAGGCCTTGTGCGAGTAGGTGTAGGCGCTGCGCGAGTCGTTCATCACCGACTGGTAGCCGGTCTTCAGCACGCTCGGGTTGGCCGAGTTCTGCGCGGCCTTGAAGCTGTCGAGGCGCGCCTGCGTCAGGAAGATGCCGGGGTGGCGGAACGTGGTCGGCGTGATGGCCTGCGCGCCTTCGCGCGCCACCGACGCGTCATCGGTCGGCGCGTCGGCGACCTGGGCGTTGTCGTCGACGGCCGCGGCCTGCGCGCCGTCGTCTTCGCCGGTGTTGCCACCGCCGCACGCGGCCAGCAGGGCGAGTGCGATCGGGGCCAGGGCCCAGCGCAGGCGCCGGGTCGTTGCTTGGATGTTCGTCATGGTGTTGTCCTCGCTCACTTGATGCTGAAGGGGTCGCCGTAGACCTTCCAGTTCAGCGGCGTGTTCAGGTCGAAATTGCCGGCCTTGAGCCAGACGCGCTGCGCGGTGTCGACGCGCGTCGTGTCGCTGTGGGCCTCTTCCTTGTTCATCTCGACCACGCGGGCATCCATGAAGGCGTTCAGGTAGGCCGCCTCGTCGCCGCCCTGRGCGGGGGTCCTGGCCTTGGCCATCGCCGCCTTGCGGACGCTCATCGCGCCTTCATAGCCGTGCATCACGRYCGCGTCGTAGTAGGCGAACTGGCCGAGTGCGCGCAGGCCGTCGGTCCTGGCCTGGCTGACGGCCGGGTTGAAGTAGGTGTCGTCGCGCACGCTGTCCTGCGATTGCTGGAACACCACGTCGGCGGCGGCGGTCTTCCAGTCGGCGGTGTAGGTCGGGTCCAGGCCGGCGTGCGAATCGCYGCCGTTCACCTTCTTCAGCGCCGGCAGGTACTTGGCCAGCACGTTGTCCGGCGAGCGCCGGGTGTAGTCCTGCACCACTTCCAGCATGTCGCTGGTGCCCGAGCAGAAGCCGATGATGCCGCCGGTGTAGCCGCGGCCGTCGTTGATGTCCTGGATGTAGGCGTACTGCGCCTTCCAGTTCAGCGACGAGTTCTCGGCGCTGGAGACGATCTGCATCGCGATGTCCTTCTTGCGGGCATCGGTCAGGTCGGTCGATGACGGGGCCGGCGCGGGGGCGGGCGCTGGGGCAGGTGCGGGCGCAGGGGCCGGGGCTGGCGCAGGAGCGGGGGCCGGTGCTGGAGAGGGCGCTGGTGCAGGGGCCGGCGCTGGTGCGGGAGACGGTGCAGGAGCGGGCGCGGGGGCCGGCGAAGGCGCGGGTGCAGGTGCCGGAGGCGTGCCCGACACCGGCGGAGACGATTCGTCGTCCGAGCCGCCGCCGCAAGCGGACATGACAACGCTCAACGACAGCAAGGCCAGGTGGAGTCGACGGTTCATGATGGAAAGTCCGGTGGAATCGTTTCCATTCTGACCGCGCCCTGCCGCGGAAACGCCGCCGGGTTGTGACCAGCTGCAACCCGCTGTACCGGGTGGCTCAGACTCTCATCAGTTCGCTGTGCAGACGACGGACCGTCCGATCGGTGACGATGCCGTACTGCTGTGCGATGACAGGCCTTGCGTCTGCCTGGCCGCGCAGGAGCTGGACGACGGCCTTCCGGCCATCAACGACCTTGCAGAACGCCTTGCAGACGAACAACAGCGCCATGGCGCGCCGGCGATCCCGCGGTGTGTTGTCGCCCATCACGAATGCCTGGACATGCCGCGCGATGTCATTGGGAGCCAGGTCACCTGTCTTGAGGACATGACCCATGAAGGCGTCGCAGACCGGATCGAAGAACTTGCAGGGATGGGCGAGCAGCCGGGCGAGGTTCTTGTCGAGCCGCTTCCTCACCAGCGCGAGATTGTTGTCGACATCCTCGAACCGTTGGTTTTGGAAATCCGGCGAAAAGGTCAAGGCGTACAGCGATGGACTCTTCGCCAGCGTGCAACGCAGCGGATAGGCAGCGAAAGCCCACCGAACCTCGGCCGGATAGCTCAGCTCGCAGAGCGAGTGGGCCGATGGGATCCACTTGCGCAGGGCCTCGGCCAGCTGCACCCACAGTTTCAGGTCGAGCTCATCGTGCAATTGCTCGTGGCATTGCAGATGCAGGCACTCCAGATGTGGCAGCGGCGTGGTGCACAGGTGCTCTACCAGGCATGCGAGCGCTTCGGGCGCACTGTGGTACAGCTTGAGTTTCTGCAGCCCTGCAGGCAGCGCGGTCGTCGCGGGGGAGAAGGCCTCCTCGCTGACGAAGCCGCCCAGGCTGAGCTGCTCGAGGTGTGGCATGCAGCGCAGGCTGCCGGCCAATGCGTCGGCAACGTCCGGGTCATTTTCGGTTTCAAGTTGGAGCGACAGCGACCTCAGCCTGCTGAAGGCCTTCAATTCTTCCAACATCGGGGGGCTTGTCATCCCGGCGTTTCCRTCGTCCCAGTCCAACCGAAGTTCCTGCACCGAAGACGGGTCATCGATCGTGTTTGCCAGCGTGCCGAAATCGGAGCCCGAGTGCCGACCCTTGTCGTCAGTCAGTTTCCACGACACGTCGCCTTGCTGCCTGGCGAGCAGGCGGGAGAGATCGGTGCGACGCTCGGCAGGGCGAGAGCGTTTGATGGGGGGCGCATCATCCCGAAAGGAGGGGGAGCGCAGACGTTTTTGCGAGGCGTGCATGTCCCTGTGTGGCACGTCGCGCCCCGCAAGTTCCACGCATCAACCCTGCCGGCTGCGCACCGCCCACCACCCTTCCACGCTGTACACCGCCAGCGCCCCCCAGATGAAGCCGAAGCCCGCCAGCCGCGCGCCGCCGAACGGTTCGCCGAACAGCCACACGCCGAGCCCGAACTGGATCGTCGGGCCGATGTACTGCATCAGCCCGAGCGTCGTCATCGAGATGCGGCGCGCGCCGGCGGCGAACAGCAGCAGCGGCACCGCGGTGATCGGCCCGGCGGCCAGCAGCCACAGGTTGGTCGCGGTGTCGGGCAGCGGGAACTGCCCGGTGCCCTGCGCCTGCCAGAACAGCAGCGCGGCGATGGCCAGCGGCGCCAGCAGCATCGCCTCCAGCGTCAGCCCCTCCAGCGGGCCGAGCACCGCCACCTTGCGCAGCAGGCCGTAGCTGCCGAAGCTCGCGGCCAGCACCAGCGCGATCCACGGCAGCTGGCCGGCCTGTACCGTGAGCCACACCACGCCGGCCGTCGCCAGCGCGAGCGCCACCCACTGGCCGCGGCGCGGCCGTTCATGCAGCACCGTGTAGCCGAGCAGCACGTTGACGAGCGGCGTGATGAAGTAGCCGAGGCTCGCGTCGATCACGTGGCCGTTGTTGACCGACCAGATGTAGGTCAGCCAGTTCACCGCCAGCAGCAGCGCGCTCGCGGCGAACGCGCCCAGCACGCGCGGCTGGCGCAGCAGCGGCCGCAGCCAGCCCCACTGGCGGCGCACGCCCAGCACGATCAGCACGAAGACGAGGGACCAGACGATGCGGTGCGCGAGCACCTCGCCGGCCGGCAGCATGGCCAGCCGGCGGAAGAACAGCGGAAAGATGCCCCACAGGGCGAAGGCGAGGGCGGCGTAGAAGGGTCCGTAATTCATCCGGTGGATTGTCGCGGCTGGCCGCGGCGTGCATCATCGGCGCCCATGGCCCACGTCGTGTTCACGCAGCAGCTGCGCCGCTTCATCGAGACGCCCGAGCTCGACGTCGATGCGGCGAGCCTGCGCGATGCGCTCGACGCGGTGTTCGCCGTGCACCCGCGCCTGCGCGGCTACGTGCTCGACGAGCAGGGCCACCTGCGGCCGAACGTGGTCGCCTTCGTCGACGGCGTGCGCAGCGCGGACCGCGTCGCGCTGGCCGATGCGTTGCGGCCGGACAGCCGGGTCCACGTGATGCAGGCGCTGTCCGGCGGTTGAACCTCGAGGAGTTGCAGATGCAGGATCGTGCCTGGGTCGGAACCCGCAAGGGCCTGTTCGAACTGAAGCGCGGCCGCGGCGGCGCGTGGGACATCGCCCGCACCAGCTTCCTCGGCGAGCCGGTGTCGATGCTGCTGCCGCCCGGCCCGGACGGCCGCATGCTCGCGGCGCTGAACCTGGGGCACTTCGGCGTCAAGCTGCATGCGTCGGATGACCAGGGTGCCAGCTGGCACGAAGTGGCGGCACCGGCTTTCCCGCCCCAGCCGGCCGACGCGACCGGCGTGCCATGGAAGGTGGTGCAGGTGTGGTCGCTGGAGCGCGACCACGGCACGCTGTGGCTGGGCACGCTGYCGGGCGGGCTGTTTCGCAGCGGCGATGGCGGCGATTCATGGCAACTGGTCGATTCGCTGTGGCAGCGGCCGGAGCGCGCCGAATGGTTCGGCGGCGGCTACGACGTGCCCGGCATCCATTCGATCTGCCCGCATCCCCAGCGCGCCGGCGACCTGGTGCTGGGCATCAGCTGCGGCGGCGCCTGGGTCACGCACGACGACGGCGCGAGCTGGCAGCTGCAGGCCGACGGCATGCACGCCGCCTACATGCCGCCGGAGCAGGCCGGCTCGCCGAACACGCAGGATCCGCACCGCATCGTGCGCTGCGCCGCGCAGCCGCAGGTGCTGTGGACCCAGCACCACAACGGCATCTGGCGCTCGACCGACGCATCGGCCTCGTGGCAGCAGGTGACGGGTGCGCCGTTGTCGGACTTCGGCTTCGCGGTCGCGGTGCATCCCGGCGATGCGCAGACGGCCTGGTTCGTGCCGGGCGTCGCCGACCAGCAGCGCGTGCCGGTCGGCGGGGCGCTGGTGGTCAACCGCACGCGCGACGGCGGCGCGAGTTTCGAGACCTTGCGCCACGGGCTGCCGCAGCGGCACTGCTACGACCTGCTGTACCGCCACGGGCTCGATGTGTCGCCCGACGGCCGCAGCCTGCTGATGGGCAGCACGACCGGCCATGTGTGGAGCAGCGACGACGGCGGCGACCGGTGGGCGGCGCTGCCGGCGCAACTGCCGCCGGTGTACGCGCTGCGTTTCGGCTGACGGCCCGCGACGGATACATCGGCTGACACCTTGTGGCGCGATGTGCACAGATGATGGCGCATCGTCCCCTCGATCCTGGGGGGACGCGTGCCGCGGTCATGACAAGGCCGCCCGCGATCCGGACAATCGACGCTGTCGAGGAAGCGCCATGCCCACCACCATCACTGTCGGAGCCCGTTCGATTTTCGTCACCGCCACCGCGTGGGTGTTCATGCTGATCGGCGCGCTGGCCTGTGCCTCGGCGCTGCTGCAGAACGCGATGCTGGTGTCAGGTGGATTCCGCAGCGAGGGCCTGCAGGCCAGCGGGCTGTTCGGGCTGCTGATCGCGCACTTGCCGTGGGTGGTCAATGCGGGACTCGTGATGTCGCTGGCCACGCTGGTGTCGGCCGTCGGCCTGCTGCTGCGCCTGAACTGGGCGCGCCGCACCTTCATCGCGCTGCTGCTGCTGGCGATCGTCGCGAACCTGCTCGGCCTGTGGCTGCAGCAGGAGGTGATGCAGTCGGTGGTCGACAGCACGCTGAGCACCGCGACGCTGCCGCCCAAGGCGCTCGGCGTGTTCGGCGGCTTCGTCACCGCGGCCCGCGTGATGGCGGTGCTGGTGACGCTCGGCGCCTGCGGGCTGCTCGGGTGGATCATCCGCCGGCTGATGTCGGCCAGCGTACGCCAGGAATTTGCCTGATCTTTCGGCAGGCTCAGTAGTTCCCGTCGACGTAGAACCAGCGGCCGTCCTCGCGCACGAAGCGGCTCGTCTCGTGCAGCCGCTGCGCGCGGCCGCCGAGCTTGCTGCGTGCGACGAACTCCACCGTTGCATGGTCGGCGTCCTGCTGTGCCTGCCCTCGCACTTCCAGCCCCAGCCAGCGCAGCCCCGGCGGATCGGGCTCCAGCGTGGCCGGGCGGGTGCTGGCGTGCCAGGTCGCCAGCAGGTAGTCGGTCAATCCGTGGACGAAGGCGCTGTAGCGCGATCGCATCAGCGACGGCGCATCGGGCGCCAGCAGGTGCAGCGGGCCGGCGTGGTAGCGGCCGCAGCAGTCTGCGTAAGGGTGGGGCAGGCCGCAGGGGCAGGTCATGTGAGGTCGAGGTTCCAGGTTTCTCCGACCAGATCGTGCCCGAAGCTGTGGTGGGGTTCGGTCGCGACCAGCCGGTAGCCTGCTGCTGCGTAGATGCCGCGCGCAGCCAGCAGGTTGGCATTGGTCCACAGCGTGATGCGGCGGTAGCCGGCCTGGCGCGCGAAGCGCTCGCACTCCTGCACCAGCCGGCGCCCCAGGCCCAGCCCGCGCGCCGACGACTCGACCAGCAGCATGCGCAGCTGGGCCACGCCGTCCTGCACCGCCTGCGTCGCCTCGTCGCGCGCCTGCACGAGGAACACGCAGCCGACGTTCGCGCCGTCGCGCTCGGCGATCCAGCAGGCTTCGCGCGCGGGGTCGAAGCGTTCGATGAAGGCGGCGGCGATGCGCGCCACCAGCGCCTCGAAGCCGATGTCCCAGCGGTACTCCTGCGCGTACAGCGCGCCATGGCGCGCGATCACCCAGCCGATGTCGCCGGGGCGGTGCGGTCGCAGCAGGTAGGGCTCGCGCGTGCGTCGCGCCGGGTCGTCGTCGAGCAGGCGCTGCAGCGTGCCCATCGCCTGCAGCAGTTGCTGCTGCGACGGCTCGTCCAGCGCCGCGAGCAGCGCCTGCACCTGCTGCTGCGAGCCGCTGTCGAGCGGCGCGAACGCGGCGCGGCCGGCCGCGGTGAGCGACAGGTGCGATTGCCGCGCATCGCTGGCCGACGGCGTCGCCTCGATCAGCCCGCGCTCGCGCAGGCCGCGCAGCAAGCGGCTCAGGTAGCCGGGGTCGAGGTCCAGCGAGCGCGCGAGTTCGCCGGCCGTCGGTTGCGCCTGGTGCGCGAACTCCCACAGCAGCCGCGATTCGGTCAGCGTGAAGCCGCTGTCGACCAGGCCTTCGTGCAGCACGCCGATGCGGTGCGTGTAGAAGCGGTTGAAGGCGCGCACCGCGGCCACGCGATCGTTCGGGTCAGAAGAAGACATGCCCGGCATGCTGCCGTAATTAATTGCCAAAAGCAACTATAAATGTGCCAAAGGCTCTTTTGAACAGACTTGTAACGCCATGACCCCGTTTTCAAGTGGATCGATATACTGGATGTGCATACAGTAGTTCACATGCCTTCTGCCACCACTCACTTCGCCCCTCACGCTCGCGCGCCGCTGCCCGAGCGGCTGCACACCAGCGTGTGGCGTGGCAACCAGATGGGGCGCAGCGTCGAGCGCGCGCTGCCCAGCGGCTTCGCGGTGCTCGATGCCCAACTGCCCGGCGGCGGCTGGCCGCGGCGCGCGCTCAGCGAGCTGCTGCTGCCACACCCGGGCCTTGGCGAGATCCGCCTGCTGGCCCCGTGCCTCGCCGCCACGCAGCGGGCCGGGCGGCTGGTGATGCTGTTCGATCCACCGGCGGCGCTGTCGGCCTGGGCGCTGATGCAGATGGGGCTGGATGCCGAGCAGCTGCTGGTGATCGACACCGGCACGCAGGGCATCCCCGGTGTCGACGGCCGGCCGCACGAAGCCGGTGTCGATGCGCGGCTGTGGGCGCTGGAGCAGGCGTTGCACAGCGGGCACGTCGGTGCGGTGCTCGCGTGGTTGCCGCCGCGCCTGCGCGCCGAGCGGCTGCGCCGCTTGCAGGTGGCCGCCCATGCGCACGACGGCCCGGCCTTCGTGTTGCGCGAGATGGCGGTGCAGCAGCAGGCCAGCCCGGTGCCGCTGCGCCTCGCGCTGCGGGCCGGCGGGGCCGATGCCTTGAACGTGCGCGTGCTGAAGCGCCGCGGCCCGCCGCTCGCCCATGAACTKCGGCTCGAGCTGCCGCCGGTGCTGTCCGCCAGCGCCACGCGCAAGGCGCGCGAGCTGGCGGCGCAGACGGTCCAGGCCGCGGCCGCCGTGCCGCCGCTGCGCGCCGCGACCTTCGTCAACCTCGCCTGATCCGGCACCTGCTGCACATGGGCACGCGATGCTCTGGATCGGTCTTCACCTGCCGCTGCTGTCGCTGGAATCCTTCCTGGCGACGCTCCCGGCGGGCAGCGGTGGCAGCGAGCCGCCCGTCGCGCTGGTCGAGGCGCACAGCATCGCCCATGCCAATGCGGGCGCGCAGGCGCTGGGCGTCAAGCCGGGGCTGAAGCGGGCGACTGCGCTGGCGCTTGCGCCGCAGCTGCTGATCGGCCAGGCCGATGCGCTGCGTGACCGGCAGGCGCTCACGAGCGTCGCGCACGCGGCGCTGGCGTTCACGCCGGCGGTCAGCTTCAGCCCGCCGCAGGGCGTGTTGCTGGAGGTCGAGGCCAGCCTGCGCTATTTCGGTGGACTCGAGGCACTGCTGCAGCGGCTGCGCGAGGCGCTGCAGCCGCTCGGCCATGCACTGCGCTGCGTCAGCACGCCGACGGCGCAGGGCTCGGCGCTGCTGGCGCGCGTCGCCGACGGCCTGCATTGCGCCGATGCCGCCGCGCTGCAGCGCGCGCTCGATGCCGCACCGGTCTGGCTGCTCGGCCCGGGCCGCGAGCACTGGGAGGCGCTGCAGGGCATGGGGCTGAACACGCTGGGCGACC
>NZ_JBFUFP010000012.1:0-29363 GCF_056403375.1 Rhizobacter sp. P2_H2 | reverse complement strand
GCAGAGCATCGACACGCTCGACTGGATGGGCCCGGACACCAAGAAGCAGGCGCAGGCCAAGCTCGCGACCTTCGTGCCGAAGATCGGCTACCCGAAGAAGTGGAAGGACTACAGCCGGCTGCAGATCCGCCGTGACGACCTGGTCGGCAACGTCATGCGCGCGCGCCTGCTGGCCGATGCACGCGAAGTGGCCAAGCTCGGCAAGCCGGTCGACCGCGACGAATGGTTCATGACGCCGCAGACCGTCAACGCGTACTACAACCCGACGATGAACGAGATCGTGTTCCCGGCGTCGATCCTGCAGCCGCCGTTCTTCGACCCGACCGCCGACGACGCGGCCAACTACGGCGGCATCGGCGCAGTGATCGGCCACGAGATCAGCCACGGCTTCGACGACGAAGGCAGCCGCTTCGACGGGCTGGGCAACCTGCGCGAATGGTGGACCGCCGAAGACCGCAAGCGTTTCGAAGCCAAGACCAGCATCCTGGTCGAGCAGTACGGCGCGTTCGAGCCGGTGCCGGGCTACAAGGTCAACGGCGAGCTGACGCTGGGCGAGAACATCGCCGACAACTCGGGACTGGAGATCGCCTACAAGGCCTACCACCTGTCGCTGAACGGCCAGCCGCCGCTCGCGATCGACGGGCTGAGCGGCGACGAGCGCTTCTTCCTCGGCTTCGCGCAGGTGTGGCGCGGCAAGACGCGCGACCAGGCGCTGGTGCAGCAGCTCAAGTCGGACCCGCATTCGCCGGAGGAGATCCGCGCCAACGGCACGGTGCGCAACCACCCGGGCTACTACTCGACCTTCGGCGTGAAGGCGGGCGACAAGATGTACCTGCCGCCGGAGAAGCGCGTCTCGATCTGGTGATCGCGCGACCGGTGCGAAACTGGGGGGCATGAGCACGCCGGGCCGCCCCAAGGGCGAATACCGCAGTGCGTAGCACGAAGGTACTTCCATTGACCACGCCCTCGCAGTCGCCGGCCTCCCTCGTCCAACTGCGCGAGAGGTTCGGCGAGCGCTACCGCTGGATGGTGCTGCTGACGGTCATGATCGGCACGATGGCGTCGATCATGGCCTCGACCATCATCAACGTCGCGGTGCCCGACATCAGCCATCGCTTCGGGCTCGGCCAGGAGCGCGCGCAGTGGCTGTCGGCCGGCTTCATGGCGGCGATGACGGTCTCGATGCTGGTCACGCCGTGGGTGCTCGACCGCTTCGGCTACCGCAGCAGCTACTTCGGCGCGGTGCTGCTGCTGATGCTGGGCGGCATCGGCGGCGGGCTCGGGACGAGCTTCGAATGGGTGCTCGCGATGCGGGTGCTTGAAGGCCTGTCGGCCGGCGTGCTGCAACCCATCCCCGCGATCATCGTGCTGCATGCGTTCCAGCGCCATGAGCAGGGCAAGGCAATGGGCATCTTCGGCTTCGGCGTCGTGCTCGCACCGGCGATCGGGCCGAGCATCGGCGGCGTGCTGGTCGAGGCCTTCGGCTGGCGCTCGATCTTCTTCGTGGTGGTGCCGTTCTGCCTGGTCGCGCTCGCGATGGCCGCGCGCTACCTGCCGCACAGCTCGCCGGGTGGTGCGCACGTCAACCAGCACGACCGCAAGCTCGACGTGGGGGGCCTCGCGCTGCTGACGGTGGCGGTGCTCGCGCTGCTGAACGGGCTCGTGCACCKGCATGACGCGACACACCTGACGGCGGTCGTGCTGCTGGCGGTCGCCATGGGCGCGGGTGTCGTGTTCGTCGCGCGCCAGCGGCGCAGCGACAACCCGATCATGCGGCTCGGGCTGTTCAACTTCCGCTCGTTCTCGATGGGCGGCTGGGTCGCCTTCATCTACGGCATGGCGCTGTTCGGCTCCACCTACCTGGTGCCGGTCTTCATGCAGATCGCGCTGAWGCTGCCGCCGTCGCAGGCCGGCGCGGTGCTGCTGCCGGCGGGCATCGTGCTCGCGATCACCATCCCGCTGGCCGGCCGGCTGGCCGACCGGCTGCCGGTGAGCCGCGTCGTGGCGGCCGGCGTGCTGCTGCTGGCGGCGTCGTTCTGGCTGATGCTGACGGTGGGCTTCGCCACCGCGCTGTGGCTGATCACGCTGTGGGCGGTGGTCGGGCGCATCGGGCTCGGGCTGGTGCTGCCGTCGCTGAACCTCGGCGCGATGCGCGGGCTGCCGAGCGAGCTGATCTCGCACGGCTCGAGCACGATCAACTTCCTGCGCCAGCTCGGCGGGGCGGTGGGCATCAGCATCGTCGGGATCGTGCTGCAGTGGCGGCTCGGCGTGCATGCCGAGGCGCCGCTGCGGGCCTTCCACGAGACCTTCGGGTTGCTGGGGGCGATCAGCGCACTGGCGGTGATCGCGGCGTGGCGGATGGCGCCCGCGAAGGACTGATCCGGCCTTCGGGTTTCCCTCGGGCAGACAGTGGGCGCGCCGAGCGCGATCCTGGGTTTCTTGCACAGGAACCCCAGGAGACAACCCGTGAGCACACGCTTCAAGATCAACGGCAAGTCGGTCGACGTGAAGGCCGAGCCCGACACCCCGCTGCTGTGGGTGATCCGCGACGAGATCGGCCTGACCGGCACCAAGTACGGCTGCGGCATGGCGCTGTGCGGTGCCTGCACCGTGCACCTGGACGGCCAGCCGGTGCGCTCGTGCCAGACGCCGGTGTCGGCCGTCGCCGGCAAGTCGGTCGCGACGGTGGAGAGCCTGTCGCGCAACAACACCCACCCGTTGCAGGTGGCGTGGATCAAGCACGACGTGCCGCAGTGCGGCTACTGCCAGTCCGGCCAGCTGATGAGCGCGGCCGCGCTGCTGAAGCAGAACAAGAACCCGAGCGATGCCGAGATCGACGCCGCGATGAGCGGCAACATCTGCCGCTGCGGCACCTACCCACGCATCCGCGCCGCGATCAAGAGCGCGGCCGCGGACCTGCAGCACAAGGCCTGAGGAGACCGCCATGACCAAGATGACAAGTCTCACACGGCGCGGTTTCCTGCAGAGCTCGGCGCTGACCAGCGGCGGCCTGATGCTGGGCGTCGCGCTGCCCGGTGCCGTCTCCGACGCCAACGCGGCCGGCATGCTGTACACGCCGAACGCCTGGGTGCACATCGCCGACGACAACACCATCACGCTGCTGTCGGCCCGCTCCGAGATGGGGCAGGGCGTCTACACCTCGATGCCGATGCTGATCGCCGAGGAGCTGAACGTCGACATCCGCGCGATCAAGGTGTCGATCGCGCCGCCGAACCAGAAGCTCTACGGCAACGCGCTGCTCGGCGGCCCGCAGCTCACCGGCGGCTCGAGCTCGGTGCGCGACGGCTGGGAGAAGCTGCGCATCGCCGGCGCCCAGGTGCGCATGATGCTGATCAGCGCCGCTGCTCAAAAATGGAACATCCCGGAATCGCAGCTGCGCGCCGAGAACGGCCGGGTGATCGGCCCGAAGGGCAGGAAGGCCACCTATGGCCAGCTGGCCGCCGCGGCCTCGAAGCTGCCGGTGCCCGACAAGGTGGTGCTGAAGGACCCGAAGGATTTCAAGATCGTCGGCAAGCCGACGCGCCGGCTGGACACGCCGTCCAAGGTGAACGGCACCGCCGAATTCGGCATCGACGTGAARCTGCCCGGCATGGTCTACGCGTCGCTCGAGCAGTGCCCGGTGATCGGCGGCACGGTGAAGAGCTTCGACGCGGCCAAGGCGAAGACGATGCCCGGCGTGATCGACGTGGTGCAGATCCCCGATGGTGTCGCGATCGTGGCGGACACCTGGTGGCATGCGAAGACGGCGCGCGAGGGCCTGACCGTCGTCTGGGACGAAGGCCCCGGCGCGGCGCTGACCCACACCTCGATGCTGGAGAGCACGCGCGGCGGGCTCACGTCCGGCAAGGTGCTGCCGCTGAAGGCGGTGGGGGATGCGGATGCCGAGATCGCGAAGGCAAGCAAGGTGATCCGCGCCGAGTACACGATGCCGCTGCTGTCGCATTCGCCGCTCGAGCCGATGAACTTCACCGCGCACGTGCATGACAACCGGGTCGACCTGATCGGCCCGACGCAGTGGCAGGACGCCGCGGCCGCCACCGTGGCCAAGGTGGTCGGCGTGCCGCCGGAGAACGTGAGCCTGCGCACCACCTTCCTTGGCGGCGGGTTCGGGCGGCGCATCGACATCGACTTCATCATCCAGGCCGCGCAGATCTCGAAGGCGGTCAACAAGCCGGTGAAGCTGCTGTGGACGCGCGAAGACGACATGACGCACGATTTCTACCGGCCGCAATCGGTGCACCGGCTGGCCGCGGCGATCGGGCCCGACGGCAAGCCGACCGCGATGACCTTCCGGATGAGTTCGCAATCGATCACCGGCCGCGTGTT
Source organism: Rhizobacter sp. P2_H2 (assembly GCF_056403375.1). Classification (NCBI taxonomy): domain Bacteria; kingdom Pseudomonadati; phylum Pseudomonadota; class Betaproteobacteria; order Burkholderiales; family Sphaerotilaceae; genus Rhizobacter; species Rhizobacter sp. P2_H2. Next base: position 25,016 of record NZ_JBFUFP010000012.1, on the reverse strand, counting down.
CGGCCTGCCGGCCGATGTGCAGGACCCGCTGATGACCGAGGCGGCGGTCGCCGGCTACGCGGTGCCGGCCTCGCGGCACGACATCGTCAAGCATGACGCGGGGCTGCGCGTCGGCTACTGGCGCTCGGTCAGCCATGCGCTGAATGCGTTCGCGAACGAAACCTTCATCGACGAGCTGGCGGTCGCGGCGGGGCAGGACCCGCTCGCCTACCGGCTGTCGCTGCTGGGCGGCCAGCCGCGCTTCGCCAACGTGCTGAAGATCGCGGCCGACCGCGGCGGCTGGGGCCGCGCGGCGCCGGCCGGGCGCTTCCGCGGCATCGCGCTGATGGAGGGCTACGACACCTACATGGCCCAGGTGGCGGAGATCTCGGTCGCCAACGGCGAGGTGCAGGTGCACAAGGTGACGGTGGCGGCCGATCTCGGGCGCATGGTCAACCCCGACACGGTGGAGGCGCAGATCCAGTCGAGCATCGTGTTCGGGCTGACGGCGGCGCTGTTCGGCGAGATCACGCTCGAGAAGGGCCGGGTGCAGCAGACCAACTTCCACCAGTACCGGCTGCTGCGGCTGAACGAATCGCCGGTGATCGACATCACGCTGGTGCCGAGCACCGAGAAGCCGGGCGGGATCGGCGAGCCGGCAACGGCGCTGATCGGGCCSGCGGTGGGCAACGCGGTGTTCGCGGCCACGGGCAAGCGGSTGCRCAAGATGCCGTTCACGCCGGAGAACATCCAGAGCGCCTGACCGCGTCGGAGGCGGGCAGGGCGCGGGTATCCTTGCGGGCTTCCCCGAGCCCGCAAGCTGACCGATGCCGCTGCCGACCCAGAACACGCCCCTGACCGACCTGCCTGAACGTTGCGAGGTGCTTGTCGTCGGGGCCGGCCCGGCCGGCAGTGCGGCGGCGCAATGGCTGGCACGCGCCGGCGTCGACACCGTGCTGGTCGACCAGCACCGCTTTCCGCGCGACAAGGTCTGCGGCGACGGGCTGATCCCCGATGCGCATGCGGCGCTCGCGCGGCTGGGTGTGCTCGACGAGGTGATGGCGCAGGCCCAGCCGGCGCGGCACGTCGGCTGCATCGGCCCGCGCGGCGGACGGGTCGACGTGCCCGGCACGCTGGCGGTGCTGCCGCGCCGCGAGCTCGACCAGATCCTGTGCCGCGCCGCGGTGCGGGCCGGCGCGAAGATGTTCGCCCCGGCCCACTTCGAGGCCTTGCGGCACGATGCGGCCGGCCGCGTGAGCGGGGCGACGCTGAGCCATGGCGAGGCGAAGCGCGAGATCCACGCCCGCTGGGTGCTGCTGGCCACCGGCGCGGTGCCGCAGGCGCTGATCGCCGCCGGCGTGTGCGAGCGCCAGACGCCCAGCGGCATCGCGATGCGCACCTACATCCGCAACCCGGCGATGGCAGACCGGCTGCGTGCGCTCGACGTGGTGTGGGACCGCCGGCTGCGCCCCGGCTACGGCTGGATCTTTCCATGCCGCGACGGCGTGTTCAACGTCGGCGTGGGCGTGGCGAACAGCCACCGCAGCGGCGCCGACGGCCGCCACAACAAGCTCGACGTGAACCTGCGGCAGATGTTCGCGAGCTTCTGTGAGTTCTACGAGCCGGCCCGCGCGCTGCTGGCCGGCGGCGAGCTGCAGGGCCCGCTGAAGGGAGCGCCGCTGCGCTGCACGCTGCAGGGCGCGGCGTTCTCGCGCCCGGGCCTGCTGGTGACCGGCGAGGCGGCCGGCAGCACCTACTCGTTCACCGGCGAGGGCATCGGCAAGGCGATGGAGACCGGCCTGCTGGCGGCCGAGGCCGTGCTGGCCGGCCGGCACGCCGACGACGACGCGGTGCGCAGCCGCTACGAAGCGGCGTTGCGTGCGCTGCAGCCGCGCTTCGCGCTGTATGAGCGGGCGAACGGCATCAACGCCCACCCGTGGCTGGCCGACCTGGTGATCTGGCGCGCGCAGCGCAGTGCGCGGCTGCGCGAGCGGATGAGCGGCGTGCTGAACGAGACCAGCAATCCGGGTACCCTGCTGAGCCTGAAGGGCGTCAAGCGCCTGTTCCTGGAATAGAGGGTGGAGCGATGTGCCAGCTGCTGGGCATGAATGCCAACACGCCGACCGACCTGATGTTCAGCTTCACCGGGTTCTCGACCCGTGCCGAGGAACACAAGGACGGTTTCGGCATCGCGTTCTTCGAAGGCGCAGGCACACGGCTGTTCGTCGATGCGCAGAGCGCGCGGCTKTCGCCGGTGGCCGAGATGATCCGGCACTACCCGATCCGCAGCCACAACGTCATCGCGCACATCCGCAAGGCGACCCAGGGCGTGGTCGCGCTGGAGAACACGCACCCGTTCGTGCGCGAGCTGTGGGGCCGCTACTGGGTGTTCGCGCACAACGGCGACCTGAAGGACTACCAGCCGCGGCTGCACGCGGCGTTCCGCCCGGTGGGCAGCACCGACAGCGAGCGCGCGTTCTGCTGGCTGATGCAGGAGCTCTCGAAGGCGCATGCGGACCTGCCGCCGGTCGGCGAGCTGACGGCCACGCTGGCCGAGCTGGTGCCGCGCGTCGCGGCGCACGGCAGCTTCAATTTCATGCTGAGCAATGGCCAGGCGCTGTGGGCGCACTGCTCGACGAAGCTGAGCTGGCTGGTGCGCGAGCACCCGTTCCGCAAGGCGCGGTTGCAGGACGAGGACATGAGCGTCGACTTCGCCGAGCTGACGACGACGGCGGATCGGGTGGCGGTGGTCGTCACCGAGCCGCTGACGGCGGACGAGGCGTGGCGGGCGTTCGCGCCGGGGGAGCTGAAGGTGTTCGTGAATGGCGGGGTGGTGGAGCGCTGAGCGCCCAGGCGGGCCCGCAACCGTTCAAGCGGACTCGCAGGCCGATTGCGGGTAGTTCCAGCGCCCGCCGTTGTCCAGGCAGGAATCGATCTGGAGCGTGCGCCACAGCCAATGGCTCCCTGCAATCAATGCAGCCACCAGAGCAAGACGCCAAGCGACGGATTCTCTGCTCACGAAGCTGTTGCAACTGGCTTGGGAACGGTCAGTCCGAAAAGTATTCCGCCATACAGCCACCCCAGCGAGAGGCTCGGAAAGAAATACAGATTCGGCACAAAGTTTCGCTCGAAGAATGAGGCGCCGCGCAGCGCCAACTCGCAGACCGCGATGGCCAGCACCATCGCGACATAGCCGGTGACGGCTCCGGTTGCCCAACACTTCCATCCGCGCAGTGCGGTGTCTCGGCGCCGCGCAGTTTTCCTCGCAGCGAACAGCGCTCCGAAGAAGACGAGAAGGATCAGCACGACGTTCTGCTGGCTGGCAATCAAGCTGATCCAGAAGCACTGAGCTGTCGTCAGCAGCGCGAGCGACAGCCACTGCGTGCGCGCTACGGCCTGACGCTTGGCAGAGAGACATGCCATGAGTGGCTCCTGGGGTCGATTGGAAAGGCCCCAACAGCCCGGGCACGTCGCGCGATGCTAAGAAAGCGTTGCTCGCGCCGGCTCCTCAATTTCTACAGAATTGCGCGCTACTCGGCCGCAGGTGGTTCACCATATTTCTCGCAAACCCCATATTTACTGCACAGTAAATATCGAAGAACTCGGAAATATGGGAGGGCTGCCTTCCACCCCTCAGAGCCGCTCCTGCGACCCCGGCTCGAACAGCGACACCTTCTCCGCCGCGATCCGGAACGGCGCCTGCTGGCCCACCACCGGCTCCGCATGCCCGCTCAGCATCGCGCTGATCTGCTGGCCCTGCACGTCCATCCAGACGATGGTCTGCGCGCCCATCGGCTCCACCAGTGCGACCGTGCCGGTGCCGTCGCCGGCCGCGGCGCCGTCCAGGTGCAGCGCGATGTCTTCCGGGCGGATGCCCAGCAGCACCGCCTGCCCGTCGCGCGGCGCCTGCGCGAACGCGTAGCGCGTCACGTCGACCGAGAGTCCGGCGCGCCGGAACGTCACCGCACCGCCTGCCACCTGCAGCGTGCCCTCGGCGAAGTTCATGCTCGGCGAGCCGAGGAAGCCGGCCACGAACACGTTGGCCGGCCGGTTGTAGATCTCGCCCGGCGCGCCGATCTGCTGGATGCGGCCCTTGTTCATCACCGCGATGCGCGACGCGAGCGTCATCGCCTCGACCTGGTCGTGCGTCACGTAGACCATCGTCGTGCCGATGTTCTTGTGCAGTTGCTTCAGCTCGCGGCGCAGCTCGGCGCGCAGCTTCGCGTCGAGGTTCGACAGCGGCTCGTCGAACAGGAACACGCCGACGTCGCGCACCAGCGCACGGCCGATCGCCACCCGCTGGCGCTGCCCGCCCGACAGCTGCGACGGCTTGCGCTTCAGCAGCTCCTGCAGGTGCAGGATCTCGGCGGCGCGCGCCACGCGCTTCTCGATCTCGGCCTTCGGCGTGCCGTTCACGCGCAGCCCGAACGACATGTTCCGCTCCACCGACATCGTCGGGTACAGCGCATACGACTGGAACACCATGCCGATCGAGCGGTCCTTCGGGTCGGCCCAGGTCACGTCGCGCCCGCCGATCTCGATGCTGCCGGCGTGCACGTCCAGCAGCCCGGCGATCGAGTGCAGCAGCGTCGACTTGCCGCAGCCCGACGGCCCGAGCAGCACCAGGAACTCGCCGGCCTGCACGTGCAGGTCCATCGCGGCAATGATCGGCACGCCGCCCAGGCGGATCTCGAGCTGGCGGATGTCGACGTTCGCCGACGCCACGTGCGACACCGGCGATGCGGCGGAAGAAGAAGGCGGCGCGGCGGACGCTGTCTCGGACGATGTGTTCACAGGAATGGCAGACACGGACTCAACCCTTCACGGCACCAGCCGCAATGCCGCGGACGAACCAGCGACCTGAAATGAGATAGATGGCCAGCGGAACCAGCGAGGTGAGCACGGTGGCCGCCATGTTCACGTTGTACAGGCGCTCGCCGGTCGTCGTGTTGATCACGTTGTTCAGCTGCACCGTCATCGGCAGGTTGTCGCGCCCGGCGAACACCAGCCCGAGGATGAAGTCGTTCCAGATCGCCGTCACCTGCATGATCACCGCGACGATGATGATCGGTGTGGCCATCGGCAGCATCAGCTGGAAGAAGATCCGGAAGAAGCCGCCGCCGTCGATGCGCGCCGCCTTGAACAGCTCGCCCGGCACCGACGCGTAGTAGTTGCGGAACAGCAGCGTCATCACCGGCATGCCGAAGATGGTGTGGATCAGCACGATGCCCGGCAGGCTGCTGAAGATGCCGGCCGCCGCGAACGCCCGCACCAGCGGGAACATCACCACCTGGTAGGGCACGAAGGCGCCGATCATCAGCACGCCGAACAGCAGGTTCGCGCCGCGCGCGCGCCAGAACGACAGCGCGTAGCCGTTGAGCGCGCCGAAGAAGATCGAGATCACCGTGCTCGGCAGCACGATCTTCACCGAGTTCCAGAAGCCGACCTGGATGCCGCTGCAATCGAGGCCGGTGCAGGCCTGCGACCAGGCAGCAATCCAGGGCTCGATGGTCCAGGCGTTCGGCAGCGCGAACAGGTTGCCCAGGCGGATCTCGGCCATCGGCTTCACCGAGGTGACGAGCATCACGTACAGCGGCAGCAGGAAGAACGCGGCGCCGGTCAGCAGGAAGGCGTAGACGCCGATGCGCGCCGGCGTGACGCGCGGCGGGCGCTTCGAGCGCACCGGAATGGCGGCGGCCGGGAGGGCCGTAGAGGGAGTCGACATCGGTTGAGACCTCAGGCTTCCCGGGCGTTGCGGTTGGCGCGGCTGCGTGCATACAGCCACGGCGTGATCACGGCCAGCACCGTCAGCAGCATCACCGTGCTCGCGGCGGACGCGAGGCCGATGTTGGCGCGCCCGAACAGGTAATCCATGATGAATTTCGCCGGCACCTCGCTCGCGATGCCGGGGCCGCCCTGCGTCATCGCGATCACCGCGTCATAGACCTTCACGACGCCCACCGACAGCAGCACCAGCGCGGTCGCGAACGACGGGCCGAGCTGCGGCAGCACGATGCTCGCGTAGACGCGCCAGCGCGGGATGCCGTCGATGCGCGCGGCCTTCCACATCTCCTCGTCGATGCCGCGCAGCCCGGCCAGCATCAGCGCCATCACGAGCCCCGAGGCCTGCCACACGGCGGCGATCACGATCGTGTAGATCACCTTGTCCTGGCTGACGATCCAGTCGAAGCTGAAGTTCTCGAAGCCCCAGCCGCGCACCGTGGTCTGCAGGCCGAGCTCCGGGTTCAGGATCCACTGCCACACCAGCCCGGTCGCGACGAAGCTCATCGCATACGGGTAGAGGAAGACGGTGCGCAGCACGCTCTCGCCGGCCACCTTCTGGTCGATGAAGACCGCGAGCAGGAAGCCGATCGCGAGGCACGCGAGGATGAACAGCACGCCGAAGATCAGCACGTTGTGCACCGAGACCATCCAGCGCTCGCTGGTGAACAGCCGCTCGTACTGCGCGAGGCCCACGAAGCTGTCGCTCGGGAAGGTGCGCGAGTTCGACAGCGAGATCCGCACCGACCACAGCACCGTGCCGATGTAGGCGAACAGCACCGTGGCGGCCATCGGCAGCAGTGCCGCGTAGACCGACCAGTGTTGCCGCAGTCGGCTGCGCCCGACGTCCATCGTGGAATCCTCGAAGCCTTGCCAAGGCGGCAAGGGTAGACAAAAAAACGGTGGGCCGCAGCCCACCGTGGGATTTACACCCAAGCCGCCCGACCTGTGGGGTCAGGTCTTCAACGCAACGGCCAGCGCCTTCGCGGCGTCATCCACCGACTGGTTGGTGTTCCACAGCTTGGTCAGCACGTCCTGCACCGCGCCGATGGTGTCGGGCGTCGCGAGCATTTCCGAATCCGGCAGCTGGCGCGAGGCGTCCTTCATGATGGCCACACCGGCTTGCGCGCAGATGTCCATCTTCGAGGTGTCGACGTCGGTGCGGATCGGGATCGAGCCCTTCTTGTTGTTGAAGGCGACCTGCGCAGCCGGCGAGGTCATCGTCGTCGCGAGCAGCTTCTGCGCCTTGATCGCCTCGGCATTCGTCGTCTTCGGGAACACGAACACGTCACCGGCGACGATGTACGGCGACTTCGGACCGAAGCCCGGGAAGCAGCCGAATTCCTTGCCGGCCGTCTGGTTCGCGGCCTGGAACTCGCCCTTGGCCCAGTCGCCCATGATCTGCACGCCGGCCTTGCCGGAGATCACCATCGCGGTCGCGTCGTTCCAGTTGCGGCCCGGCGAGCCGGCGTCGACATAGTTGTGCAGGCGCTTGAAGGTCGCGAGCACCTTCTTGAACGGCTCGCTCGTCACCAGCGCGGCATCCTTGTCGCGGTAGAACTTCAGGAACATCTCCGGGCCGCCGACGTGCGCCAGGATCGCGTTGAAGGTGATGCGCTCCTGCCACGACTGGCCGCCCAGCGCCAGCGGCACCAGGCCGGCGGCCTTCAGCTTGTCGAGGGCGGCGAAGAACTCGTCGATGGTCTTCGGCTCGTCCTTGATGCCGGCCTTCGCGAAGGCGGCCTTCGAGTACCAGAACCAGGCGGGCATGTGCACGTTGACCGGCACGGCGTAGTAGTGGCCCTTCACCTTGACGGTGTTCAGCACCGGCTGCGGCAGGATCTTGTCCCAGCCTTCCTTCGCCGCGACCTCGTCCATGTCGGCCAGCTTGCCTTCGGCGACGATGTCGTGGAACTGCTTCGAGGTGTTGAACTGCGCGGCGGTCGGCGGGTTGCCGCCGACGATGCGGTTGATGGCCGCGGCACGCGCGTTGTCGGCGCCGGCCACCGCGCTGTCGACCCAGGTACCGCCGGCGGCCTTGTAGGCGTTCGCGAACTCCTTGATGGCGGCCGACTCGCCACCCGAGGTCCACCAGTGGATCACCTCGGCCTTCACCTGGGCCTGGGCCGGGGTGACAACGCCGAGTGCGCCGAAGCCCACGACCATGCCGGCGAGAACTGCCTTCAATTGAAACGCCATGTCTGTCTCCTGTGGTGAAACTCGAGCACTCCGGCTCATTGGGGGGTGAAGCTGTCTAGCGGGGGATCAGGTCCTGGAGGGTCGCGCCTTCATGAAGGCTTGCACGACGCGGCCACTGTCCTTCCAGGTGCGCGCCTGGGTGTCGTAGTCGACATGGACGATGCCGAAGCGGCGTTCATACCCATACGCCCACTCGAAATTGTCCAGCAGCGACCAGATGAAATACCCGCGGATATCCACGCCGTGGCGCATCGCGTCGTCCACCGCCAGCAGGTGGCGGCTGATGAAACTGATGCGCGACGGGTCGGTGACGCGGCCGTCGACGACCTTGTCGTCCGAGGCCATGCCATTCTCGGTGATGTAGATCGGCGGCAGGTTCCGGTAATTCGCGTGGAATCCCTTCAGCAAGCGCGCCAGGCCCTGCGGATAAACCTCCCAGCCCATTTGCGTGCGCTCGACGCCGGGCATGTCGGTTTCGATGAAACCATGCCGCCCGTCGCTCTTCACCTGGGTGCGGAAGTAATAGTTGATGCCGAGGAAATCGAGCGGCGCGGCGATCGTCTGCAGGTCGCCATCGAGCACCAGCGGCTCGGCGCCGGGCCACAGCCGCCACAGGTCGGCGGGGTAGCTGCCCTTGAGCAGCGGGTCGAGGATCCAGTCGTTGTGCTGCACCTCGAACAGGTAGGCGGCATCCTGGTCCCTCGGCGACGGCGTCTCGGCCACCGCGGCGCCGACGTTGGCGACGATGCCGACCTTCGCGCCCGGGTCGTTGCGGCGCAGGATCGCCACCGCGGTGCCGTGTGCGAGCAGCAGGTGGTGCATCGCCTGCGTCGCGTAGCGCAGGTTCTGGCGGCCCGGCGCATGGCGGCCGACGGCGTAGCCCAGGAAGGCCGAGCACCACGGCTCGTTCAGCGTGGCCCAGGCCGTCACCAGCCCCTTGAACTCGCGGCTCACCAGCTCGGCGTACTCGGCGAAGTGGTAGACCACCTCGCGGTTGGTCCAGCCGCCGCGGTCCTCGATCCACTGCGGCAGGTCCCAGTGGTACAGCGTCACGTAGGCCTGGATGCCCTTGGCCTTCAGTGCCTCCAGCAGGCGCTTGTAGAACGCCAGGCCCTTCGGGTTCGGCTGGTTCTTCGCGTCCATCACGCGCGGCCAGGCGATCGACAGGCGATACGCCTGCACGCCCAGTTCCTCGATGATTTCCAGGTCCTGCGGCCAGCGGTGGTAATGGTCGCAGGCAAACTCGCCGGTGTCCCCGTTCAATACCATGCCAGGGGTATTGGAATAGGTATCCCAGATCGACGGGATGCGCCCATCTTCATGAATGGCGCCTTCGATCTGATAAGACGCCGTGGCGGTACCAAACAGAAAGTCGGGCGACCAGAGCCTCGAATCCTTGGGAATCTCCAACTGCTCTGCACTGTACTTCGCCGAATTCGTACTCACTCCACACCTTTCTCGACCCACTGCTTGACTTGACGGAACGTCCAGGCACTACAATGCCACCTCAATTGGAACCGGTTCCAAAGAGCGGAACGCATTTCAGCACCTCTGCGGTCATTCAACATTGGGGAAAACCCGGCCTCTGGCCACTCCCTATGATTCCCGGTTCGGTATGGGTTCTCTCACGGGCGACGAATGGCAACCATCAAGGACGTGGCGCGGCTGGCGGGGGTGGGGGTGGGCACCGCATCGCGCGTGATCTCCGGCCGGGGCTCGGCCTCGCCGGCGGCGGTGGAGCGGGTGCAGGGCGCGGTGCGCCAGCTCGGCTTCCGGCCGTCGAGCCTCGCGCGGGCGCTGTCGTCGCGCACGCTCGGCATGATCGGCGTCTTCGTGCCCGATTTCAGCGGTCCGTTCTTCGGCCGCATCCTGCAGACCATGGATGCCGAACTGCGCGAGTTCGATCGCCACATGGTGGCCGCCAACGGCTGCGGGCACGGCGATCGGCGCCAGCAGGCGCTGGACGGCACCGCGTTCCTGATCCAGCGCGAATGCGACGGCCTGATGCTGCAGAGCAATGAGCTGCTCGACGAGGATCTGCTCGCGCTGCACCGCCTGCAGCCGCGCCTCGCGGTGCTGAACCGCCTGGTGCCGACGCTCGAGGCGCAGTGCTTCTCGGCCGACCACCATGTCGGCGGGCGGCTCGCGGCGCAGGCGCTGCTGAGCCGCGGGCATCGGCAGATCGCGGTGATCTCGGGGCCGAACTCCGCGCCCGACAACGAGGCGCGCCTGGCCGGCTTCTATGAGGAGCTCGCCGCGCATGGCATCGCGCGCGAGACGGTGCCGCAGGTCGAAGGCGATTTCAGTTCCGAGAGCGGCTGGCGTGCGGCTTCGCAGTTGCTGGAGCGGCGCGTGCCGTTCACCGGCCTGTTCGGTGCGAACGACGTGATGGCGATCGCGGCGATCTCGCGCCTGCAGCACGCGGGGCTGCGCGTGCCCGAGCAGGTGTCGGTGGTCGGCTATGACGATTCCGAGCCGGCCTCGTACAGCAACCCGCGGCTCACCTGCGTGCGCATTCCGATCCAGGACGTGGTGTCGAACGCGTCGCGCTATCTGTTGAACGAGTGCTATGGCAGCACGCTGCCCGTGACCCACATCTTCGAGCCGACTTTCGTGTGGCGGGACTCGGTGGCGAAAGTTCCCTGAAATACACCACCCTCGGAAGAGGGATGCACATTGCGTCGGGGCGGCAGGAGGCGTCCGACAAAGTTTGGCCCTCGCATCGACGGTTTGCGTCAGATGCAAGTGATAGACGGTTCCACTTTGGGGTCCGGCGGCAGTGGCATGCGAACTGCAACCCGCATTCCCCATGGGCGACTGCCTGCCTGCACCGTTGAAAAGCGAAAGCTCCCGATGAACGATCCCCATGACCTCGACAGCCGGCTGCGCCGGCGCCTGCTCGGCGTGACGCTCGCGTCCGCGGCCACGGCCGCACTGGCCGCTTGCGGCGGCGGCAGCGATTCGTCGCCGTCCCCGGCGCCCGTGGGTGGCACGCCGCCTTCGCCGGCACCCGCACCGTCGCCATCACCTGCTCCCGCACCGGCACCGGCCCCATCGCCTGCTCCTGCGCCTGCACCCTCGCCGGCGCCTTCCCCTGCGCCGGCGCCGGCGCCTGCTCCCGCACCGGCCGCGAAGAGCTTCAAGCGCGGCATCGCCTACGACGTGGCGACGGCCGGCGACCTGAACGCGCTCGTGCCGGGCGTGTCCTGGTGGTACAACTGGTCGCCGCGACCGAAGCTGACACCGCCCACCGGGACCGACTTCGTGCCGATGGTGTGGAACTTCGCGTTCAACGACGCCGAGATCGAGGCGTTGCTGAAGGCCAACCCGCAGTACAAGTACCTGCTGGTGATCAACGAGCCGAACCTGTACGGCCAGGCGACGACGACGCCGGCCGATGCGGCGGCGGCTTGGCCGCGCCTCGAGGCGCTGGCGACCAAGACCGGGGTGAAGATCGTCGGCCCGCAGATCACCTGGGGCACCCTGAATGGCTTCACGGATCCCGTGGTCTGGATGGATGCCTTCTACACCGCCTACCGCAACGCCAACGGCGGGCGCGATCCGCGCATCGACATGCTCTCGTTCCACTGGTACGACTACGGCCTGGACGCGCAGCTCGACCGCCTGAAGAAATACGGCAAGACGTTCTGGGTCACCGAATTTGCGAATTGGCACCAGGGTGACGGCGACGCGCAGATCGACAGTGTTGTCAAGCAGAAGAAGCAGATGAAGGACATGGTCGCGATGCTCGAGGCCCGTGCCGACGTCTACCGCTACGCCTGGTTCACCGGCCGCTGGGACAACGACACCCACTTCAGCAGCCTGCTCGTCGACAAGCAGGACGGCCAGCTGACCGAGCTGGGCCAGTACTACCTGTCATTGCCGTTCTGATCCCCGGAGCCTTGCCGTCCCATGCGTGACCCCGTCACCTTCGACCAGCTGAAGATCTTCATCGCCTGCGTCGAACGAGGTAGTTTTTCCGGTGCGGCGCGCAAGCTGCACCGCACCCAGTCGGTGGTGAGCCAGGCGATCGCGCAGCTGGAGCGCCAGATCGGCGTGACGCTGTTCGACCGCAGCGGCCGCCTGCCGACGCTGACCGACGAAGGCCGCGCGCTGCTGGCCGACGCGCGCATCGTCGCGCGCGGCGTCGACGGCTTCAAGGCGCGCGCCAAGAGCCTCTCCGACGGGCTCGAGCCGGAGCTGTCGGTCGCGATGGATGCGCTGTTCCCGATGGAATGGCTGACGCAGGCGGTCGATGCGTTCCGCCACGAATTCCCCGGCACGCCGCTGCGGCTGCATGTGGATGCGATGGGTGCGATCCTGCAGCCGGTGCTCGACGGGCAGTGCCGCATCGCGGTGATCGGCAGCCTCCCCGACGTGCCCGACACGCTGGAATCGCAACCGCTGCTCGACGTGGCGGCCGTCACGGTGGTGGCGCCGACCCACCCGCTGGCGTCGCACGACGGGCCGATCCCGCGTGCGGTGATCGAGCAGCACGTGCAACTGGTGCTGACCGACCGTTCGCGCATGACCGACGGGCGTGACTACGGCGTCGTCTCGCCGATCACCTGGCGGCTGGCGGACCTGAGCACCAAGCATGCGTTCCTGCGCGCCGGCTTCGGCTGGGGGCACATGCCGCGCCCGCAGGTCGAGGCCGACCTGGCCCAGGGCAGCCTGGTGACGCTGGAGGTGGAGGGCCTGCCGTTCACGCCGCCGTCGTTCGCGATGCGCTCGGTGCACCGCAAGGATGCGCCGCCGGGGCCGGCGGCGCGCTGGTTCCTCGACTGGCTGAAGCAGGCCGAGGCGGACCGGGCCTGACGAGTCAACTCAGCTGCAGGATGCGCGTCATCGTGAACGCCGTCTTCAGCTGCTTCAATGCGCTGGTGTAGGCGGGGCTGCCCGGCGGGCCGGCGGATGCTTCGGCTTGCTCGAATGCTTTCTTGAAGGAGAGCTGAAGCGACCCGGGCTCGAGCGGCAGGTTGGAGAGCACTTCCTCCCGCAATGCCTGCCAGTCCGGCCCCTTTCCCTCGGCGGCCGCAGCGAGCCGCATCATGAGTCCGGTCTGGGTGCCGAAGTCGACCAGGCCCCCGGTGGCCGTCTGGGCGCCCCGCCGCAGCGTCTCGAACCTCGGCGACGACCTGGAAGCGCCCGTGGTGCCCGTCGTGGCGGGGTCCGGCGGGGTGACGCTCGAAGGGTGGATTCCGATCTTGAGACTCATGGCGGTGACTCTGTGAGGCTGTGACGAAGAGGCTTGGGGCTGCGGCAGGTTCCGACTGAGTGGGCCGCGAGGCTGGATTGATTCCAAGACGGACGTACCGGCCGCGTCGAAGACAAGGCGGCGGGATAACGAGGCCGGTTCCTATAATCGCCCCTCGCCCCCCGAGCCACCCCACGGCGCCGTAACCGATGACTCCCGACTTCAAGCCCACCGAGATCGAACGCGCCGCCCAGGCCGCGTGGACCGCTGCCGATGCCTACCGCGTGACGGAAGACGCCAGCAAGCAGAAGTTCTACGCCTGCTCGATGCTGCCGTACCCGAGCGGCAAGCTGCACATGGGCCATGTGCGCAACTACACGATCAACGACATGTTGACGCGCCAGCTGCGCATGAAGGGCATGAACGTCCTGATGCCGATGGGCTGGGATGCCTTCGGCCTGCCGGCCGAGAACGCGGCGATCAAGAACAAGGTGCCGCCGGCGAAGTGGACCTACGACAACATCGCCTACATGAAGCGGCAGATGCAGGCGATGGGCCTGGCCATCGATTGGAGCCGCGAGATCGCGACCTGCTCGCCGGCCTACTACCGCTGGAACCAGTGGCTGTTCCTGAAGATGCTGAAGGCCGGCATCGCCGAGCGCCGCACCCAGGTCGTCAACTGGGACCCGATCGACCAGACCGTGCTCGCCAACGAGCAGGTGATCGACGGCAAGGGCTGGCGCTCGGGCGCGGTGATCGAGAAGCGCGAGATCCCCGGCTACTACCTGAACATCACGAAATACGCCGGCGAGCTGCTCGACTACGTGCAGGAGCAACTGCCCGGCTGGCCCGAGCGCGTCAAGCTGATGCAGGAGAACTGGATCGGCCGCAGCGAGGGCGTGCGCTTCGCCTTCCCGCACCGCATCGCCGGCGCTGACGGCCAGCCGATCGGCGGCGGCCGGCTGTACGTGTTCACGACGCGTGCCGACACCATCATGGGCGTGACGTTCTGCGCGGTCGCGCCCGAGCACCCGCTGGCCGCCCACGCCGCGGCCACGAACCCCGCGGTCGCCGCCTTCATCGAGGAGACCAAGGCCGGCGGCACCACCGAGGCCGAGCTGGCCACGCAAGAGAAGAAGGGCGTGCCCACCGGCCTGGTCGTGCAGCACCCGATCTCCGGCGAGGACGTGCCGGTGTGGGTCGGCAACTACGTGCTGATGAGCTACGGCGACGGTGCCGTGATGGGCGTGCCGGCGCACGACGAGCGCGACTTCGCGTTCGCGAAGAAATACGACCTGGGCATCCTGCAGGTCATCACGATCGACGGCGAGCACTTCAGCTACGACCACTGGCAGGAGTGGTACGGCGACAAGCAGCGCGGCATCACGATCAATTCCGACAACTTCAGCGGGCTCGACCACGCGAAGGCGGTCGATGCGGTGGCCGCGGCGCTGGCCCACAAGGGCCTGGGCGAGAAGAAGACGACCTGGCGCCTGCGCGACTGGGGCGTCAGCCGCCAGCGCTACTGGGGCACGCCGATCCCGATCATCCACTGCGACGAGCATGGCGCGGTGCCGGTGCCCGAGAAGGACCTGCCGGTCGTGCTGCCCGAAGACGTGGTGCCCGACGGCAGCGGCAACCCGCTGAACAAGCGCGCCGACTTCCTGAACGTCGCATGCCCGGTGTGCGGCAAGCCCGCACGCCGCGAGACCGACACGATGGACACCTTCGTCGACAGCTCGTGGTACTTCATGCGGTATTGCGATGCGACGAACGACAAGGCGATGGTCGGTGCCGGCACGCAGTACTGGATGCCGATGGACCAGTACATCGGCGGCATCGAGCACGCGATCCTGCACCTGCTGTACGCGCGCTTCTGGACCAAGGTGATGCGCGACCTGCACCTGGTGAAGGTCGACGAGCCGTTCACGAAGCTGCTGACGCAGGGCATGGTGCTGAACGAGGCCTTCTCGCTGACGCACGAGGGTGCCGGCAAGGACTACTTCTGGGCGCATGACCTCGAGATCGTGCGCGACGACCACGCCCACGTGCTGTCGGCGGTGCACAAGGAGAGCGGCAAGCCGGTGGTGTACGAGGGCTGGACGACGATGTCCAAGTCGAAGAACAACGGTGTCGATCCGCAGGACCTGATCGAGAAGTTCGGTGCCGACACCGCGCGGCTGTTCGTGATGTTCGCGTCGCCGCCGGAGCAGACGCTGGAATGGAACGACCAGGGCGTCGAAGGCGCGAACCGCTTCCTGCGCCGCGTGTGGGGCTTCGCCGCGAAGTACGCCGACGTGATCATCGGCGGCGGCGAGATCTCGGGCGCCATCCCGAAGGAGGCGCAGGCGCTGCGCCGCGAGGTGCACACGCAGTTGCGCCAGATCAGCTACGACTACGAGCGCATGCAGTACAACACCGTCGCCTCCGGCGCGATGAAGCTGCTGAAGGCGCTCGAAGGCTTCACCGGGAATGCGCCGGCGGTCGTGCGCGAGAGCTTCGGCATCCTGCTGCGCGCGCTCTACCCCGCCTGCCCGCACATCACCTGGACCTTGTGGACCGACCTCGGCTACGCCAAGGGCCTGGGCGACCTGCTCGACGCGCCGTGGCCGGAGGTGGACGAGGCCGCGCTGAAGCAGGACGAGATCGAGCTGGTGCTGCAGGTCAACGGCAAGACGCGCGGCGCGATCACGGTGGCAGCCACCGCCGACAAGGCCGCGATCGAGGCGGCGGCGGTCGCGAGCCCGGACTTCGTCAAGTTCTCGGAGGGCAAGCCGCCGAAGAAGGTGATCGTGGTGCCGGGCCGCCTCGTCAACGTGGTGGTCTAGGAAGATGGCCCCCCAGTCGCGTCGCTCCTGCCCCCGAGGGGCGCCGTTCGCCTTGGGGCGGCCCGGCGGCGAACCGCTTATGCAACGCCGCACGGTCCTGCTGTCGTCCTTCGCCGCGGTGCTGGCCGGCTGCGGCTTCGAGCTGCGCCGCGCGCCGGAGCTGCACTTCAAGGCCATCCAGCTGAGCGGCTTCAAGCCGCAGTCGCCGCTGGCCGGCGACCTGCGGCGCGCGCTGCAGTCGGTCAACGCGACCCGCATCGTCGAGGCCGCGTCGCTGGCCGAGGTGGTGCTCGAGTCGCTGAACGACGTGCGCGAGAAGGGCGTCGTCTCGTCCGGCACCGCCGGCCAGGTGCTCGAAGTGCAGCTGCGCTCGCGCTTCAGCTTCCGGCTGCGCACGCCGATGGGCAAGGAGCTGATCCCTGCCAGCGAGATCCTGCTGACGCGCGACATGACCTACAACGAGAGCATCGCGCTCGCGAAGGAGCACGAAGAGACGCTGCTCTACCGCGCGATGGAAACCGACATCGCCTCGCAGGTGCTGCGCCGGCTGGCGTCGGTGCAATCTCTTTGAACATCGACCTTTGAATCACGACTCCGCCCATGCAGCTGCGTGCTGACCAACTCCCTCAACACCTGCGCCAGGGCCTGAAGCGCCTCTACACGATCCACGGGGACGAGCCGCTGCTCGCGCAAGAGGCGGCTGACCAGATCCGCGCCGCCGCACGCGCGGCCGGCCACACCGAGCGCCAGGTGCACACCGTCAGCGGTGCGCACTTCGACTGGAGCAGCCTGCTCGGGGCGTCGCAGGCGCTGAGCCTGTTCGCCGACAAGCAGCTGATCGACATCCGCATCCCGTCCGGCAAGCCCGGCAAGGACGGCTCGCAGGCGCTGCAGCGCTACTGCGAGACGCTGTCGGACGACGTGGTCACGCTGGTGCAGCTGCCCAAGCTCGACCGCACGCAGCAGGCCAGCGCCTGGTTCGTCGCGCTCGATGCCGCCGGCGTCACGCTGCGCGTCGACCCGATCGAGCGGCGGGCGCTGCCGGCCTGGATCGCGCAGCGGCTCGCCGGCCAGGGCCAGAAGGTGCAGGACGGCGAGGCCGGGCAGCACACGCTCGCGTTCTTCGCCGACCGGGTCGAGGGCAACCTGATGGCGGCGCACCAGGAGGTGCAGAAGCTCGGGCTGCTGTACCCGCAGGGGGAGCTGAGCTTCGAGCAGATCGAGTCGGCGGTGTTGAACGTGGCGCGCTACGACGTGTTCAAGCTCGGCGAGGCGGTGCTGGCCGGGCAGGTCGGGCGCGCGCTGCGCATGCTCGACGGGCTGGAGGCCGAGGGCGAGGCGGCGGTGCTGGTGCACTGGACGCTGGCCAACGACATCCTCGCGCTGCGCCGCGTGAAGGATGCGATGAATGCCGGCAAGCCGCTGGCGCTCGCGCTGCGCGACGCGCGCGTCTGGGGCGCGAAGGAGCGGCTGTTCGAGCGCGCAGCGCCGCTGCTGGGCGACGACGGCCTGTCGCAGCTGGTCGAGGCGGCACAGGTCTGCGATGGCCTGGTCAAGGGGCTCAAGCACCCCGACTGGCCGTTCGAGCCGTGGCAGGGGCTGCGCCGGCTGGTGCTGATGGTGATGCAGCAGGTCACGCAGCAGGCGGCGCCGGCCCCGGGGACGGTGCGCGGCGGGCCGGCGACGAAGGTGTCGCTGGTGCTGCGCGCATGAGTCAGTAGCCGCGCTGTCGATCAACGAGGTGCTGCAGCGGCTGACCCGCGCGCAGTGCACGGATGTTGGCCGCAACCACCTGCGCCGCGCTGCGCGGATCGGTCTGCGCGGCCACGTGCGGCAGCACGGTCACCAACGGGTGCCGCCAGAACGGATGCTCCGCCGGCAGCGGCTCGGTCGCGAACACGTCGAGCACGGCATGCGACAGCTGCCCGTTGTCGAGCGCCGCCAGCAGGTCGGTCTCGACCACCTGCGCCCCGCGCGCCAGGTTCACGAAGCTCGCGCCGCGGCGCATCTGCGCGAATCGCGCGCGGTCGAAGAAGCCGGTCGTCGCCGGTGTCAGCGGCAGCAGGCTGATCACGATGTCGGCGTCGCCCAGCACGCCATCGATCGCCCCGTGGCGCGTGCTCCAGCCGCTGACGGCAAAGCCCTGCTGCGCGAGCCGCGCCGCCACCGCCTGGCCCATCTGCCCGAGGCCCAGCACCGCGACCCGCGTCTCGTCCGCACGGCGCTGGCCGTGCTGGCGCCACACGCCGGCGCGCTGCTGCGCCGCGTAGCCGAAGAAGCCGCGCTGCAGCGCGAGCGCCGCCCACTGCGCGGTCTCGGCCATCGCGGCGTTCATCGCCGGGTCGACCATGCGGGCGAGCGGCACGCCGGCCGGCAGCGTCGGGTCGCGCAGCAGCTTGTCGACGCCCGCCCACAGCGATTGCACGAGCTTCAGGTGCGGCAACCCTTGCAGCGAACCGGCCGGCGGGTTCGCGACGATCGCGATGTCGATGTCGTCGCGGCGATCGACCGCCAGGGTCAAGGTCTCGCCGGGCAGTGCCGCCTGCAGCGCCGGCAGCCACGCGGCCCACTCCACCGCGTCGAAATCCGCCGCCAGCAGGATGCTCACGACGCGGCCTGCAGCAGGCGCATCAGCGCCTGCGACACCGTCTGCCCGCGCACTGCGGCACGGTCGCCGGCGAACAGCAGGCGCTCGGCCTGCGTCGCGCCGTCGCGCTGCGCCCAGGCCAGCCACACCGTGCCGACCGGTTTGCCCGGCACCGCGCCGCCGGGGCCGGCGATGCCGGTCACCGCGACCGCGAAGCGCGCCGGCGAGTGCACCAGTGCACCCTCGGCCATCGCCCGCGCGACTTCCTCGCTGACGGCGCCGTGCTGCGCGATCGACGCCGCCGGCACGCCCAGCATCTGCGTCTTGGCCTCGTTGCTGTAGGTCACGAAGCCGCGCTCGAACCAGTCGCTCGACCCGGCCACCGAGGTGCAGGCCGCGGCGATCAGGCCGCCGGTGCAGGATTCGGCCGTCGCGATCGAGCCGCCGCGCTGCCGCAGCACGCGGGCCAGCGCCAGCACCGCCGGTTCGAACTCGTTCACAGGAACCTCCACAGCGCGATCACCAGCAGCGCGCACAGCGCGGCCACGGCGTCGTCGAACAGGATGCCGAAGCCCTGCGCCCAGCCGATCGCCTGGCCGCGGCGCAGCTTGAAGCGGGCATCGGCCCAGGCCACCGGGCCGGGCTTCACCGCATCGAAGAAGCGGAACAGCCCGAAGGCCACCGCCTGGGCCAGCAGCCCGGCCGGCGTCACGAGCCACAGCACGGCCCAGAACGCGAGCACCTCGTCCCAGACGATGCTGCCCGGGTCGGCGACGCCCAGGTTGCGCGCGGTCACCGTGCAGGCCCACCAGCCGACCAGCGTGCCGATGGCCAGCACCAGCAGCCATTGCAGGTCGCCGAGGTGCGGCTGCATGATGACGAACGCGAGCCAAGCCCACAGCGTGCCGACCGTGCCGGGCGCGACCGGCGACAGCCCGCTGCCGAAACCGAGCGCGATGACGTGGGCCGGGTGGCGGAACATGAAGCCGAGCGTCGCGCGCTGCGGGGCAGGGCGCGGCGGCGGCAGCGGTTGCAGGGGCGGCGGTGTCGGCTCGGTGCTCATGACTTGAAATGGTCGAAGGCCGCGAAACGCTGGTCGACCGCCGCGCCGTCGCCGTCCACCAGGCGCAGGCCATGCGACACCGGCTCGATGCGGCCGATGCGCGTCACCGCCACACCGGCGCCGCGTGCCGCCGCCAGCACGGCCGCCGCCTGCGCAGGCGGCGCGGTGAAGACCAGCTCGTAGTCGTCGCCGCCGGCCAGCGTGCAGTTGCGCTGCAGCGCCAGCGGCTGCGCGGCCAGCACCGTGCTGCGCGGCAGCGCATCGACCTGCAGCGTCGCGCCGGCATTCGATCGCTTCAGGATGTGGGCGAGATCGCCGAGCAAGCCGTCGGAGACATCGATCGCGCTCGTCGCGATGCCGCGCAGCGCGCTGCCGAGCGCGACGCGCGGCGTCGGCAGCTCCATCGCGGCGCGCACCTGCGCGAAGGCATCGCCCGCCAGTGCGAGGCTGCCGCGGAACACCTCCAGCGCCAGCCGCGCATCGCCCAGCGTGCCGCTGACCCAGATCTCGTCGCCGTCGCGCGCGCCCGAGCGCAGCAGCGCCTGCCCGGGCGGCACCTCGCCGAACACCGTGATGCACAGGTTCAGCGGGCCTTGCGTCGTGTCGCCGCCGACCAGCTCGCAGCCGTGTTCATCGGCCAGGGCCAGCAGCCCGCGCGAGAAGCCGTCGAGGAACGCTTCGTCGACGCGCGGCAGCGCCAGCGCCAGCGTGAACGCGAGCGGCTGCGCGCCGCAGGCCGCCAGGTCGCTCAGGTTGACGGCCAGCGCCTTGTGGCCGAGCCGCTCGGGGGCCACCGTCGACAGGAAATGCCGCCCCTCCACCAGCATGTCGCTGGAGGTCGCGAGCTGCATGCCCGGCGTGATGTTCAGCAGCGCGCAGTCGTCGCCGACGCCGAGCGCCGCGCGCCGCGCCGGGCGCGTGAACCAGCGCGCGATCAGGTCGAATTCGCCGAGTCCGGACATCAGGCTACTTGCCAATGTGGATCAGCGGTGCCGTCTGCATGTTTGCCGGGATCACGACCGTCGTCGTGCCGCCCTTCTCGGCGAACTTCTGCAGCGCGAGGTTCGACTCGTGCTGCAGGTACTCGCGCGTCAGGCTCTGGTTGATGATCTGGTTGGCGCGTGCGATGCCCTCGGCCTTCTTGACCTCGACCTCCGCCTCGGCCTCGGCGATCGCGATGCGCTGCTTCGTCGTCTCGAGCTGCTTCTGCGCCGCGACCGAATCCTGGATCGCCTTCTCGATCGCCGGGTCGGTGGTGAGCGAACGGATCACGACGCGCGTGACCTGGAACACGCCCTTGTCGTTCGCGTCGAGCTCGGCCTGCAGCGACTTGCGCACCGCCAGCGCCAGTTCCTCGCGCTGCGTGTGCATCACCAGGCTGTCGATGTGCGAGGCCTGCTGGTAGATCGCGTTGCGCGACACGCGCTGCAGCAGCGCGTACGCCGGCAGGTAGACGCGGCTGCCCTCGTCGCGGGTGTGCTGGCCGGCGTACTTCACGTACAGGTCGGCGATCGAGCCGGGCACGACACGGTAGTACACGGTCACGTCCAGGTCGCGCAGCGTCAGGTTGTCGCGCGCCTTCGGCGTCAGGTCGTTCAAGTCGAGACCGATCTCCTTGGCCGAGAACTCCTGCACCCGGCTGATGCCCGGCAGGCCCAGGTAGATGCCGGGCTCGACTTCCTCGGCACTGACCTTGCCGAGCGTCGTGCGGATGCCGACATTGCCCGATTCCACCGTGCCGCAGCTGCTGAAGCCCGCCACCACCAGCAGCACGACCACCACCGCCGCGACCGCGCGGACCAGTCCCTGGATGCTCATCGTCGAATCCCTCCTGCCGGCATTATGTTTCGCGCATCCGGTTGGCCAGCTCCACCGCGGACTTCACGTCCATCTTCTCGAACACCCGCGCCCGGTGCACCTCGACCGTGCGCACGCTGATGTTCAGCTCGTCGGCGATCAGCTTGTTGGGCCGGCCGTCGATCACGCGCTCCATCACCTCGCGCTCGCGCTCGGTCAGCTCGGCCAGGTGCTGCTCCAGCGTGACGCGGTCGCGCCGGCGCAGGATGGCCTGCGTGCTCTGCGCCAGCGCCTGCTCGACGCGGTCGACCAGCGCGTTGTCGGAGAACGGTTTCTCGACGAAATCGAAGGCGCCGCGCTTGACGGCGGCCACCGCGGTCGGCACGTCGCCGTGCCCGGTCAGGAAGATCACCGGCAGCGCCTGCAGCAGGTGGCGCTCGGCCAGCCGCTCGAACAGCGCGAGCCCGCTGGTGCCGGGCATCCGCACGTCCAGCACCAGGCAGCTCGGCGAGGTCGGCCAGCCGGCCGCCGTGGCAGCCGCCAGGCGCGGCGTGAGCATCGTCTCGAAGGCT
Organism: Rhizobacter sp. P2_H2; assembly: GCF_056403375.1. Lineage (NCBI taxonomy): Bacteria > Pseudomonadati > Pseudomonadota > Betaproteobacteria > Burkholderiales > Sphaerotilaceae > Rhizobacter > Rhizobacter sp. P2_H2. The sequence goes on along the minus strand of NZ_JBFUFP010000012.1, from coordinate 3,013 downwards.
TCGGCGCTCGCGAAGCCCTCGGACAGCAGCCGCCGCGAGCGCAGCAGCCAGGCGAGCGCCTCGCGCACGACGTCCTCGTCGTCCACCAAGTAGACCATCGGCAGGCCGAGGTGGGCGGGCGTGGCTGGGGTTGCGGTCGGGGTGTGGGGGGGACTGCTGGTCATGGGTTCGCGTTCCTGCTGTCGGCGGGCAGCGTGAACCTGAATTCTGCGCCGATCACGCGCTGTTCCACGTCGAGGCGGTTCTCGAACACCAGCAGGCCGCCGTGCTGCTCGATCACCGTGCGGCACAGGCTCAAGCCGAGGCCCATGCCCTCGGGGCGGGTCGTGAAGAACGGCGTGAACAGCCGCGCGGCCACGTCGTCGGCGACGCCGGTGCCGCGGTCGATGATGCCGAACGCCACCCAGCGGGCATCGACCGGGCGCACGCGGATCGTCAGCTCGCGTTCGGCGGCCGGGGTGTGCGATTCCATCGCCTGGATCGCGTTGCGCGTCAGGTTCAGCAGCACCTGCTCGAGCATCGTGCGGTCGCAGACCACGCGCGGCATCGGCTTCGGCAGGTCGAGCTCGATGCGCGTGCCGCTCTTGCGCGCCTGCAGCCGCACCAGCGGCAGCACCGCGTCGATCAGCAGGTCGGCGCGCACCGGCTCGCGCGCCTGTTCGCGCCGGCGCACGAAGTCGTGCACGCTCTTGATCACGCGGCCGGCCCGCTCGGCCTGCTCGGCGATGCGCTGCGAGGCCTGGCGCAGCAGCGGCACCGTCTCGGCGCAGTCGCCGTCGGCGTCGTTCATCAGGTTCAGCGAGCCGGCCGCATAGCTCGCGATCGCGGCCAGCGGCTGGTTCAGCTCGTGGCTCAGCAGCGAGGCCATCTCGCCGACGGTGGCCAGCCGCGCCGTTGCCTGCAGCCGCTCCTGCTGCTGGCGCGAGACCTCCTCGATCTTGCGTTGCGCGCTCACGTCGAGCGCCGCGCTCATCCAGCCGGTGTGGCGGCCGGCGCCGTCGACCAGCGGCGCCTCGAAGATCATCACCGCGAAGCGCTCGCCGTTGCGGCGCATGAAGACCGTCTCGTAGCCCTCGCGCGGCGGCACCGTGCCGGCCAGGCGCACCTGCTGGCGCTTCGTGTATTCCGAGGTCAGCTCGGGCGGCCAGTAGGGCGGCGTCATCTGCCCGACCAGCTCGTTCGCGCTGAAGCCCACCATCTCGCAGAACGCCGGGTTCACGTAGGTGATGCGCCCGTGCGGGTCGCGCGCCCGCAAGCCGGTGACCAGCGAATCCTCCATCGCCTTGCGGAAGCTCAGCGCCTCGGCGAGCGCCGCCTCGGCGCCGGCGCGCTTGCGCACGTCGCGCGCCAGCAGCACCACCACGCCGCCGAGCGCGAACGACAGCCCCAGCACCAGCGCGGTACTGAGGTTCGGGATCAGCTGCGGCCGGCCGGCGCTGCTGTCCACGCGCAGCTGCAGGCTCAGGCCCGGCAGGTCGACCAGCCGCTCGGCGATGAAGGCGCCCGCGCCGCGCGGCAGCCCGACGCGCGCGAGGCGCGTGCCGTCGCCCTCGACGAATGAGAGCTCGTGCACCCGCTTCACCTCGCTGCCCACCGTTTCCTCCAGCAGGCGGCCGAGCGCGAAGGTGCCGGCCATGTAGCCCAGGTGCTGGCCGCTGCCGGGGATCGGGATGCAGACATCCATCACCTCCAGCCCCAGCCCGCCGGGCAGCGGCACGAAGTAGCTGCGCGAGTACGACGGGCTGCCCTGACGGCGCGCAGTGGTGCAGGCGAGCTCGGTCTCCAGGTCGATGTCGTCGCGGCGGATCTGCGTGAAGGCCGAGCCGTGCAGCGGGGAATCGACCGATTCGGTGATCTCCAGCTGCAGGTCGCGCCGCTCGATGCGCAGCAGCTCCCGGTGCGTGCGCAGCAGCACCGCCGCATCCTGGCGCCATTGCTCGATCKACGGGTTGTTCCACAGCAGCGCCTGCAGGCTCTGCAGGTCGCGGCCGAGCGCCTGCTTGATGTCGCCGGCCGCCGCGGTGGCGGTGGCATCGACCTGCTCCTGCGCCCGGCTGCTCTCGTAGCCGAGCGTCAGCCACACCAGCAGCGACTGTGCGATCAGCAGCAGCGCCACCAGCGTCGCCCACAGCAGCGCGCGCCGCCAGCGCCGCGGCGGCAGGGGGTCGGAGGCGGAAGGCGGTGGGGGCAGGGGGGAGAGCATCGCAGGTGGGCGGGAGCCACCCTGCAGTATTGCGAATGGGCGGGCCGCCGAGGTACGCAGTTTCGCGCATGGGGGCCGGCGCCGGCCTGCGCAACACTCTGCTTCCCTCGCCCTCCTACAATGGCTCCCCCTTTCGAGGTCCCACGAGATCACGCCATGGCCCAATCAGACAACAAGCATGCGGAACTGCGCCGTGCGGCGCTGGAGTATCACGAGTTCCCGGTGCCCGGCAAGATCGCCATCGCCGCCACCAAGCAGCTGATCAACCAGCGCGACCTGGCCCTCGCGTACTCGCCCGGCGTCGCCGCCGCCTGCGAAGAGATCGTCGCCGACCCGGCCAACGCCTTCCGCTACACCGCGCGCGGCAACCTGGTCGCCGTCGTCACCAACGGCACCGCGGTGCTCGGCCTCGGCGACATCGGCCCGCTGGCCTCGAAACCGGTGATGGAGGGCAAGGGCGTCCTGTTCAAGAAATTCGCCGGCATCGACGTGTTCGACATCGAGCTCGCCGAGCGCGACCTCGACAAGCTGGTCGACATCATCGCCGCGCTCGAGCCCACCTTCGGCGGCATCAACCTCGAGGACATCAAGGCTCCCGACTGCTTCTACGTCGAGCGCAAGCTGCGCGAGCGGATGCACATCCCGGTGTTCCACGACGACCAGCACGGCACCGCGATCACCGTCGGCGCGGCCGTGCTGAACGCGCTGAAGGTGGTCGGCAAGGACATCGACAAGGTCAAGCTCGTCACGTCCGGTGCCGGTGCCGCGGCGCTCGCCTGCCTGGGGCTGCTGGTCAAGCTCGGCGTGCCG
>NZ_JBFUFP010000011.1:0-29446 GCF_056403375.1 Rhizobacter sp. P2_H2 | reverse complement strand
GCCCATACTTTGCTGCGCGCTGCCGATACGCGCTTTCGCATCCAGACCCCACAACACCCGGAGACAAGACATGCGCCTGAAGACCCTGCCGATCCTGTCGTCGATCGCCGCCGCTGCCCTGTTCGCAGCCGGCGCCGCGTCGGTCCACGCTGCCGACCAGCCGATCATCGGCCTGATCACGAAGACCGAGACCAATCCGTTCTTCGTGAAGATGAAGGAAGGCGCCAACGAGGCCGCGAAGGCCAAGGGCGCAAAGCTGCTGAGCGGCGCCGGCAAGGCCGATGGCGACAACGCCGGCCAGGTGACCGCGATGGAGAACATGATCGCCGCCGGCGCCAAGACCATCCTGATCACGCCGAGCGACTCGAAGGCGATCGTGCCGGCCATCAAGAAGGCGCGCGACAAGGGCGTGCTGGTGATCGCGCTCGACAGCCCGACCGACCCGACCGAGGGCACCGACGCGCTGTTCGCGACCGACAACTACCAGGCCGGCGTGCTGATCGGCCAGTACGCGAAGGTCGCGACGGCAGGCAAGCCGGTGAAGATCGTCACGCTCGACCTGTTCCCCGGCCACCCGGTCGGCGCGCAGCGCCACAACGGCTTCCTGAAGGGCTTCGGCCTGGCCGCCCCCGATGCGAAGAGCAACGAGCTGGGCAAGGCCGCCGAGGTGGTCTGCATGGCCGACAGCTACGGCGACCAGGCCAAGGCGCAGACCGCGATGGAGAACTGCCTGCAGAAGAGCCCCGAGGTGACCCTCGTCTACACGATCAACGAGCCGGCGGCCGCCGGTGCGTACAAGGCGCTGAAGTCGGCCGGCAAGGAGAAGGGCGTCACGATCGTCTCGGTCGACGGCGGCTGCCAGGGCATCAAGGACGTCGGCGCCGGCATCATCGCAGCGACTTCGCAGCAGTACCCGCTGAAGATGGCGGCGATGGGCGTCGAGGCCGGCATCGAGTACGCGAAGACCGGCAAGAAGCCGAGCGGCTACACCGACACCGGCGTCACGCTGATCGCCGCGAAGCCGGTGGCGGGGGTCGACAGCAAGGACGTGAAGACCGGCACGGACCTGTGCTGGGGCAAGAAGTGATGAAGGGGCGGCTGCCCCCGCTCGCGACGCTCGGCCCCTTCATCGCGCTGCTGCTCGCCTGCGGTTTCTTCGCGACGCAGAACGAACGCTTCCTGACSGGCGSMAACCTGTCSCTGGTGCTGCAGCAGGTGATGGTSGTCGGCGTSMTSGCSATYGGSCAGACSCTGATCATCCTGACSGCCGGCATCGACCTGTCCTGCGGCATGGTGATGGCGCTGGGCGGCATCGTGATGACGAAGTTCGCGACCGAGCTCGGGCTGCCGCCGCTCCTCGCCGTGCTGTGCGGCATCGGCGTGACGACGCTGTTCGGGCTGGTCAACGGGCTGCTCGTCACGCGCATCAAGCTGCCGCCGTTCATCGTCACGCTGGGCACGCTGAACATCGCGTTCGCGATCACGCAGCTGTATTCGAACTCGCAGACGGTGACCGACGTGCCCGAGGCGATGACGATGCTGGGCAACACCTTCGCACTCGGCGGCACCACCAACGTCGCCTACGGCGTGGTGCTGATGCTCGCGCTGTACGGGCTGGCCTGGTTCGCGCTGCGCGAGACGGCCTCGGGCCGCCACGTCTACGCGGTGGGCAACAGCCCTGAGGCGACCCGGCTGACCGGCATCCCGACGCAGCGCGTGCTGCTCGGGGTCTACGTGCTGGCCGGCGTGTTCTACGGCATCGCGTCGCTGCTGTCGGTGGCGCGCACCGGCGTCGGCGACCCGAACGCCGGGCAGACCGAGAACCTGGACGCGATCACCGCGGTGGTGCTCGGCGGCACCAGCCTGTTCGGCGGGCGCGGCGTGATCCTCGGCTCGCTGGTCGGGGCGCTGATCGTCGGCGTGTTCCGCAACGGGCTGACGCTGATGGGCGTGTCGTCGATCTACCAGGTGCTGGTGACCGGCGTGCTGGTGATCCTGGCCGTGGCCACCGACCAACTTTCTCGCAAGGGAGCGCGCTGATGGCTGCCGATACCGCAACGGGCGCTCGAGCCCCTCTCGTGATGGAGGCCCGCGGCCTCGTGAAGCGCTACGGCCAGGTCGTCGCGCTCGACGGTGCCGATTTCGAGCTGCGCGCCGGCGAGATCCTCGCGGTGATCGGCGACAACGGCGCCGGCAAGTCCTCGCTGATCAAGGCCTTGTCGGGCGCGACCATTCCCGACGAGGGCGAGATCAAGCTCGACGGCAAGATCATCCACTTCAAGAGCCCGATCGACGCGCGCCGCGCCGGCATCGAGACGGTCTACCAGGATCTCGCGGTGGCGCCGGCGATGAGCATCGCCGAGAACCTGTTCCTCGGCCGCGAGCTGCGCCGCCCCGGCTTCCTGGGCAGCGTGCTGCGCATGCTCGACAAGAAGAAGATGCTCGAGGAGAGCATCACGCGGATGAACGAGCTGAAGGTGGGCATCCGCTCGATGACGCAGGCGGTGGAAACCCTCTCGGGCGGGCAGCGCCAGTGCGTCGCGGTGGGCCGCGCGGCGGCGTTCGCGCAGCACGTGGTCATCATGGACGAACCCACCGCGGCGCTCGGCGTCAAGGAGGGCAACATGGTGCTCGAGCTGATCCGCCGCGTGCGCGACAAGGGGCTGCCGGTGATCCTGATCAGCCACAACATGCCGCACGTGTTCGAGATCGCCGACCGCATCCACATCGCGCGGCTCGGCAAGCGCGCGGCGGTGGTCAACCCGAAGAAGATCAGCATGAGCGACACGGTGGCGGTGATGACCGGCGCGAAGCGGGTCGACGAGCTGCCGGCCGACTGCCTGGCCTGAATTCCGGTACCGGAACCCCATGCTGAAGAACATCGACCCCGTGCTGACGCCGGCCTTGCTGAAGCTGCTGTGCGAGATGGGCCACGGCGACGAGGTGGTGCTGGCCGACGCCAATTTCACCGCCGAATCGCTGGCCGGCCGCCAGCCGGTGTTGCGGCTGCCGGGCATCGGCATGGCACGGGCCTGCGCGGCCGTGCTGTCGGTGTTCCCGCTCGACGACGCGGTGCCGCGGCCGGTGGCCTTCATGCAGGTGAGCGGCACGGCCGAGGGCTACCGCTCGGCGCTGCAGCGCGAGATCCTCGACCCGCTGGGCGCGCAGTGCGAGGCCATCGAGCGCTTCGCGTTCTACGAGCGCGTGCGCGGCGCGTACGCGATCGTGCAGACTGGCGAGATGCAACCATTCGCCAACATCCTCTTCAAGAAGGGCGTCATCGCCGACGCCCTTCGGCCCTGATCGAATGACCGAGCTTCAGGCGAGCAGCCGGCTGCGCCCGCGCGGCTCCAACCACGTGGGCATGCGCCAGTTCAACGAGCGCGTGGTGCTGCAGGCGATCCGGCTGCACGGCGCGCTGCCGAAGGCCGAGATCGCGCGCCTCACGCACCTGACGCCGCAGACGGTGCAGTTGATCATCGGCCGGCTCGAGGGCGACGGGCTGGTCGTCAAGCAGGCGCCGGTGCGCGGCAAGGTCGGCCAGCCGTCGGTGCCGATGGCGCTGAACCCGGACGGCGCGTTCTCGATCGGCATCAAGATCGGCCGGCGCGGCATGGACATGCTGCTGGTCGACTTCACCGGGCAGGTGCGCGAGCGGCTGGTGCGGGCCTATGCCTTCCCGGATCCGCGCAGCCTGTTCAACGAGATCGCCGACGGCCTCGCCGAGCTGCGCGGGCGGCTCGGCCCCGAGCGCGCGCGCGTGCTGCACGGCGTGGGCGTCGCGGCGCCGCTGTCGCTGGGCGGCTGGGAATCGCTGCTCGGCGTGTCGGCCGAGGCGGCGCAGGCCTGGGCGCTGATCGACATCCGCGCCCGCGTGGCCGCGCTGACCGAGTTGCCGGTGGTGTTCGTGAAGGACACCGCGGCCGCCTGCGTGGCCGAGCTGGTGGCGGGCCGCGGGCGCAGCATGCGCAGCTACCTCTACGTCTTCATCGACACCTTCATCGGCGGCGGGCTGGTGCTGGACAGCCACCTGCGCGGCGGCGTCAGCGGCAACGCCGGCGCGGTGGGCTCGCTGGCGCTGGGCGCGAGCGACGGCCACGGCTTGCCGCGGCAGTTGCTGAGCGTGGCTTCGCTGTTCGACCTGGAGGCGCGCTGGCGCGAGGCCGGGCTGGCCGAACAGGCCTGGCTGGACGAGCGCGCGCTGACGGCGCCGTGGCTGCCGATCACCGAGGCCTGGCTGCGCGAGGCCTGCCCCGGCATCGCGCTGGCCGTGCACACGGCCGCCTGCCTGCTCGACCTGGAGGGCGTGATCATCGACGGCTCGTTCGGCCGCGGGCTGCTCGCCGCGCTGCTGCGCGAGCTGACGGTGGCGCTGGACGGCTACAGCTGGGAAGGCGTCGCGCGGCCAGAGGTGCTGCCCGGCACGATCGGCTCGGATGCACGGGCGATGGGGGGAGCGCTGTTGCCGCTCTATGCGAACTTCGCGCCGGACCGGGATCTGTTCCTGAAGCTGGAACCTTGACGGGTTTCAGCGGGAACCGAACATCATCTGCCGCGCGAGCGCCGACTTGAGCGGCTTCAACGCCTGCAGCGCCACCATCCCCAGCCCGCGCGCCGCCCCCGCCCCCGGCAGCTTCCACGTGAAGCTGCGCGCCAGGAAATCAGTCGCGGCGATCATCGCCCAGCGGTCCGGCCCGCGCTGCCACTCCAGGCGCCGCAACACCTGCGCCACGTCCGCGTTGCGCGACAAGGCCTGCACCAGCTCGAACGCATCGCGCAGGCCGAGGTTCAGCCCCTGCCCCGCCACCGGGTGCAGCGTCTGCGCCGCGTTGCCGATGCGCACCGTGCGCCCGTCGGTCAGCGTGCGCTCGGCGCTCAGCCCGAGCGCGAAGCGCTTCAGCGGCGACACCGCGGTGATCGCACCGACCTCGGCATCGAACATCGTGTTCAGCACCGCCAGCCGCTGCGCGTCGCTCAACGGCTCGACCGGGTCGTCATTGCTCGCCACGCACCACACCAGCGAGGCCTGCCCGTTCTTCAGCGGCAGCAGCGCCGCCGGCCCGTGGCGCGTGAAGCGCTCGTACGCGACACCCGGCCGGGCATTCGCGAGCGTCACGGTGCCGACCCAGGCCGTCTGGTGGTAGTCGTGGTGCAGCGGCTCGCGCACGCCGCCCAGCCGCTCGCGCGGCAGCTGGCTGAAGACGCCGCCCTCGGCCACCACCGCGATGTCGAAGCGCTCGGCGATGCCGGCATCGACCTCGACCCCACCCGTCTCCTCACCATTCCCCACCGGCTTCAGTCCCTGCACCGGCTGGCCGAAGCGGCTGAGCAGGCGCCGCGGCTCGCGCTCGCAGGCCGCGAGCCACGCCCGCTGCAGCGGCGCGACGATGCCGCCATAGCTCAGCACCGCGCCGAGCATCGGCACCGCCTCCTCGAGCGCGCTGATGCGCACCGCCGGCTCGCCGACCCACGCGGCCAGCGCCGCGCCGAGCGACGGCGGCTGCTGCGAGACATGCACCTCGGTGATCGGCTGCGCCGCATCGGCCTGCCAGGCCTCCAGCCGCTGCAGCAGTTGCACGCTGCCGAGCGACAGCGCGAGCGTGCGCGGGTCGCCGGACACATCCTTGTCGAGCGGCCGGGCATCGAACACACTGACCTGCGCCTGCGGCAGCGACCGGGCGGCCAGCAGCGCGAGCGCCAGGCCCACCGGCCCGGCGCCGACCACGGCGAGGGTCAGCGGCTTCTCGGATGACGCAGTGGCAGGGCGGGAAGCGGTCATCGGGCACCTCGTGAGCGGTGGTGTGGCGGAAACGCGGCATTGTCGCGCCGCCGCAGGAGGCCGTCGCGCACGGCCGCATCGTGACATTTCGCACCGATTCGCCACCGATGACCGGCCCGCCGCCGTCCTACCCCCGACTCAGGGCATGGCTGCTTTGGATGCGCGGAGGTACGGTGCCGGTTGCCCCCCTAATTTGCAGCCCCCCAGATGCCCGCCTTCGCAGTACTCGCGCGCCTTTTCCTGCTCCCCGCCATCGCCGCCGCAGGGGCGGTTCTCGGCGCGTGCAGCCCGCAGGCCGGCGCCTCCACCGAACAAGCCGCTTTCCGGATCAACGGCGAGCCGGTCAGCGAGCACCAGCTCGAGCTCGTGCTGCCGCGCGCCGCGATCGGCGAAAGCAACGCGCAGACCCAGGCCGCGGGCCGCCAGGCGGTGGCCGACCTGGTGCAGGAATCGCTCGCCGCGCAGGCCGCACGCAAGGCCGGGCTCGACCGCGACCCGCGCACCGTGCAGATGATCGAGGCCGCGCAGCGCGAGGTGCTGGCCCGCGCGTACGAAGAGCGCCTGGCCGGCACGGCCGTCGAACCCTCCAGCGACGAGATCGACCAGTTCTACGAAACACACCCCGCCTGGTTCGCGCAGCGCCGGCTGATGTGGCTGCAGGAAGCGGTGCTGCCGCTGCCGGCCGCGCGCCTCGATGCGCTGAAGGCCCGGCTGCAGGCCGCGGCCACGCCCGACAAGACCATGGAGGCACTGCGCGTCGAAGGCGTGCCGCTGAACGCGCGCCAGTTCGCGCTGCAGCCCGAGGAGACGCCGCAGGCGCTGCTCGACGCCCTGGCGCCGCTGCGCGTCGGCCAGACGCTGGTGCTGCCGCAAGACGGCGGCGTGCGCGTGCTGACGGTGCTGCAGACGCAGCCGGCGACGATCTCGCGCTCGGCGGCCGTCAAGCAGATCGCGGCGCTGATCCGCACCGAACGGCGCCGCAAGGCGGTCGAGCGCGGGCTCGCCGCACTGCAGCAGCAGGCCCGGGTCGAGTACATCGGCCGCTCGATGCAGTGGAGCGCCGCGGCGTCCGCGCCGATCCAGCGCTAGCCGATCCCGCTGGATGGCCGCGTCACGCGCGGTTCACCAAAAAGGGGGGAGACAAAGGGCCGATGCCGCGGCGTATTATTCGCCGCACTCCGATCCCGGAGCCGGTCGTTTTCCAGGAGCTTCGCGCCATGGGCCTGATGGATTTCATCAAGAAACAGTTCATCGACATCCTCGAGTGGACCGAGTCCGGCGACGGCGTGCTGGCCTGGCGCTACCCGATGGCCGACAACGAGATCCAGTACGGCGGCTCGCTGACCGTGCGCGAATCGCAGATGGCGGTGTTCGTCAACGAGGGCAAGGTGGCCGACGTGTTCGGCCCCGGCACCTACAAGCTGACGACGCAGACGCTGCCGGTGCTCACCTACCTGAAGAACTGGGACAAGCTGTTCCAGAGCCCGTTCAAGAGCGACGTCTACTTCTTCAGCACCCGCCAGCAGATCGACCAGCGCTGGGGCACGACCCAGCCGGTGACGATCCGCGACAAGGACTTCGGCGCGGTGCGCCTGCGCGGCTTCGGCAACTACAGCTACCGCATCGCCGACCCGAAGCTGTTCCACACCGAGGTCTCGGGCACGCGCGCCAGCTACACCACCGCCGAACTCGACGGCCAGCTGCGCGCGCTGATGCTGCAGCACATCTCCGACGCGGTCGCGTCCAGCGGCATCGCCTTCCTCGACCTCGCAGCCAACCAGGTCGAGTTCGCGAAGGCGCTGCAGGAAGCGACGCAGCCGTCGTTCAACAAGCTCGGCCTGCTGCTCGAGAGCGTCACGCTGCAGAACATCTCGCTGCCCGAGGAGCTGCAGAAGATCCTCGACCAGAAGATCGGCATGGGCATGGTCGGCAACGACATGGGCAAGTTCATGCAGTACCAGACGGCGCAGGCGCTGCCGAAGTTCGCCGAGGGCGGCGGTGGCGGTGGCGGCATCGCCGGCGATGCGATGGGCCTGGGCGCCGGTGTCGCGCTCGGCCAGGTGCTGGCGCAACAGCTGAGCCATGGGCTGCAGCAGCCGGCGGCAGCGCCGGTCGCGGGAGCCGCCGCGGCAGCGATCCGCCCCGACGAGGTGATGGCCACGCTCGAGAAGCTGGGCGACCTGAAGGCCAAGGGCATCCTGACGCAGGACGAGTTCGACGCCAAGAAGGCCGAATTGCTGAAGAAGCTGGTCTAGAACCCAGTTCTTGGCAACCGAACCCAGCCCTCAGCGCGCCTACCGCGCGCCCTGCCCCAACTGCGGCGCCGAGGTCGAGTTCCGCTCGGCCGCGTCGGCGTTCGCGGTCTGCAGCTTCTGTCGCAGCACCATCGTGCGCGACGGCGACGCGCTGCGCAGGATCGGCCAGAGCGCCGAGCTGTTCGACGACCATTCGCCGCTGCAGCTCGGTGCGAGCGGGCGCGTGCAGGGTGCCGCCTTCACGCTGGTGGGCCGGCTGCAGTACCGCTACGCCGAGGGCACGTGGAACGAATGGCATGCGCTGTTCGACAACGGGCGCAGCGGCTGGCTGTCGGAGGACAACGGCCGCTACGTGCTCGCGTTCGACCAGCCGCTGCAGGCCGCGGTGCCCGAGGCGGCCAGCCTGCGGCCGGGCCAGCAGCAGATCGTCAACGGCCAGCCGTGGTCGGTCGCGTCGGTCTCGGCCGCGAAGCTGATCGCGGCGCAGGGCGAGCTGCCGGTCAAGCCGAACACGGAGCGCGGCTTCGTCGTCAGCGACCTGCGCAGCACGCGCGACGAGGTCGGCACGCTCGACTACAGCGATCCGGCCGCGCCGAAGTGGTCGGTCGGCCGCGCGGTCGCGATCAGCGAGCTCGCGATGACGGGCCTCGCCGAGCAGGCGCAGAAGACGCTGAAGGCGCGCAGCATCGAATGCCCGAACTGCGGCACCTCGCTGGAGGTGAAGCTCGCGACGACGCAATCGATCGTCTGCCACCAGTGCCATTCGGTGGTCGACGTGTCGCAGGGCGTCGGCGGCGACCTCGCGCACTACGTGCAGGACAACGGCAGCGAGCCGCAGATCCCGCTCGGCAGCGTCGGCACGCTGGCGCTCGGCGGCAAGGCGCCGCTGCCGTGGCAGGTGGTCGGCTATGTCGAGCGCTGCGAGCTGCCCGACGGCGCCGACGACGAGCAGACCTTCTGGCGCGAGTACCTGCTGTACCACCGCACCGAGGGCTTCGCGTTCATCGTCGATGCGGAGGACGGCTGGAGCTGGACGGCGCCGATCACCGGCGTGCCGCAGCTGCGCGGTGACGCGGCGGTGTACCAGGGCGCGACCTACCGCAAGCTCTACACCTACACCGGGCAGGTCACCTACGTGCTCGGCGAGTTCTACTGGCAGCTCACGCGCGCGCAGCGCACACTCAACACCGACTACCAGTCCGGCAGCAAGCGGCTGAACCGCGAGCAGACGGGCGACGAGATCGTCTGGTCGGCCGGCGACGCGATGAGCGCCGACGACGTGATGAAGGCCTTCCGGCTGGACAGCGGCCGGCGCGCGGCGCTGCAGCGGGATGCACTGCCCACGTCAGGCTCGGGCGGGCTGCTGGCCAAGATCTTCGTTGCGATGTTCGTGATCGCGGTGCTGCTGATGCTGTTCCGCTGCAGCAGCAGCAGCTCGGCCGATTGCAGCGGCCTGCGCAGCACCTACGGCGAGAATTCGCAGGAGTACGTCAATTGCCTGAACAGCAACCGCAGCGGCGGCAGCGGTTTTCGCACCGGCGGCGGCTCGTTCGGCGGCTTCTCGAGCGGCGGCGGCCACAAGTGAAGACAACCCCACACAGGAGGCTCTCATGATGGGAATCGAATGGATGAAGCCCGGCATCTTCGTCGGCTCCATCCTGTTTGCACTGATCGGCGTGCTGGTCTTCTGGATCAGCTTCATCATCGTCGACAAGATCACGCCCTATGACCTGTGGGCCGAGATCGTCGAGAAGAAGAACGTGGCGCTCGCGATCGTCGTCGGCTCGATGTGCATCGCGATCGGGATGATCGTCTCCGCGGCGATCCACGGCTGACGAACTGACAACCCCTCGTCCGATGAGTACATCGTCCGATCCCCCAGGGGGATCCGGGCCGGCTTGGGACGGCCCGGCGCTCGGCCCGGCGCATCCAACGGGCGCCGCAACAGGCATCCGCCCGGCCGAGGTGGCGCTGCTCGCGTCCGTCTTCGTCGTCGCCGCCTGCGGGCTCGTCTACGAGCTCGCGGCCGGCACGCTGGCGAGCTACCTGCTGGGCGATTCGATCCTGCAGTTCTCGACCATCATCGGCAGCTACCTGTTCGCGATGGGCATCGGCTCGTACCTGTCGCGCTTCTTCGAGCGGCAGATCATTGCGCACTTCCTGCGCATCGAGCTGCTGGTGGGGCTGGTCGGCGGGCTGATGCCGCTCGCGCTGTTCGCGCTGCAGACGCTGGCCGCACCGTCGTTCCGCTTCGCGCTGTATGCGCTGGTGCTGCTGGTGGGCACGCTGGTGGGGCTGGAGATCCCGCTGGTGATGCGCATCCTGAAGCGCCACTTCCGCGAACGCTATGCGCTGAAGGACCTGGTCTCGCAGGTGCTGACCTTCGACTACCTCGGCGCGCTGGTCGTCGCGATCGCGTTCCCGCTGCTGTTCGTGCCGCAGCTCGGGCTGATCCGCACCGGCGCGTTCTTCGGGCTGCTGAATGCCGCGGTCGCGGTGTGGGCGCTGTGGCTGTTCAGGGGCGAGCTGCGGCGCTGGGGCCTGCATGCGCTCGCGTGCGGCGGCGTCATCGCCGCGCTGCTCGCGGCCTTCGCCGGCGCGGAGCGCGTCAGCAGCTGGGCCGAGGACCGCTTCTACGCCGACCGCATCGTCTACAGCGCGAGCAGCGCCTACCAGCGCATCGTCGTCACCTCGAGCAGCGTCGGCGTGCGGCTGTTCCTGAACGGCAACCTGCAGTTCCACTCGCGCGACGAGTACCGCTACCACGAGGCGCTGGTGCACCCGGCGATGGCCGGCCACGGCGCGCCGCGCCAGGTGCTGGTGCTGGGCGGCGGCGACGGCATGGCGGTGCGCGAGATCCTGAAGTACCCCGGCGTCGAGCAGGTCACGCTGGTCGAGCTCGACCCGCACATGACGACGCTGTTCGCGCAGTCGCCGATGCTGCGCGCGCTGAACGCCGATGCGCTGCATTCGCCGAAGCTGCGCATCGTCAACGCCGACGCCTTCGCGTGGCTGGAGCAGAACCCGGGCGCGTTCGACGTGATCGTCATCGACTTCCCCGATCCGACCAATTTCTCGATCGGCAAGCTCTACACCACCGGCTTCTACCGGCTGGTGGAGCAGCATCTGAACGCGAGCGGCTACGCGGTGGTGCAGACCACCTCGCCGCTGATCGCGCGCAAGAGCTTCTGGACGGTGGCGACCACGCTGGAGGCCGCCGGCCTGCAGGTGACGCCGTACCACGCGCACGTGCCGAGCTTCGGCGAATGGGGATTCATCCTCGCGAGCCGCCGGCCGTACCGCATGCCGACGCAGCTGCCCGAGGGGCTGCGCTTCATCAGCCTCGGTGGGCTGCCGGCGCTGTTCGATTTCCCGATCGACATGGCGCGCGTGCCGGCCGACGTGAACCGGCTGTCGAACCAGGTGCTGGTGCAGACCTTCGAGGACGAATGGGGCAAGGTGCACCAGTGAGCGAGCTCCCCGACCGCGACCGGCGCACGCTGCTCGCCGCAACGGCCGCCGCGCTGGCGGCGCCTGCCCTCACCGGCCTGGCCGGCTGCGATGCGAAACGTCCTGCAGCCTACGGCGGCGAATGGGTCGGCGCGCAGCACGAGCGCGGCCACCGGCTGCGCGACGGCGGCCGCACGCTGGCCGAGCCGACGGTGCACAAGCGCGCCGGCGTGATCGTCGTCGGCGCCGGCATCGCCGGGCTGTCGTGTGCGCGTCAACTCGGCCTGGCCGGCATCGACGACGTGCACGTGTTCGACCTGGAGGATGGCGCCGGCGGCAACAGCCGCGCGCACCGCATGGGCGGCATGGCCTGCCCGCTCGGCGCGCACTACCTGCCGGTGCCGGGCGACGACGCGGTGGAGCTGATCGGCCTGCTCGAATCGCTGGGGCTGCGCCGCAGCGAGGGCGGGCGCGCGGTGTGGGACGAGCGCCACCTGTGCCACAGCCCGCAGGAGCGGCTCTTCATCGACGGCCACTGGCACGACGGCCTGCTGCCGCCGATCGCGGCGCTGCCCGAATCGCAGCGCGACGCGACGCTGGCGCAGTATCGGCGCTTCGCCGAGCTGGTGTCGCTGGCCGGGCCGACCGGCAGCTTCGCGCTGCCGACAGCACGCGCCGCGTGGACGCCGGCGATGCAGGCCCTCGACGGCGTGACATTCGCGCGCTGGCTCGACGACCAGGGCATCACCGCCCCGCCGTTGCGCTGGTACCTGGACTACTGCTGCCGCGACGACTACGGCGCCGGGGCCGCACAGGTATCGGCCTGGGCCGGGCTGCACTACTTCGCGAGCCGGCACGGCTTCCATGCCCCGGGGGATGACCCCCGGGACGCGCGGGCGCGCGACGACGGCGTGCTGACCTGGCCCGAAGGCAACGCCTGGCTCGCGCAGCGGTTGGCGACGCCGCTGAGCGGCCGGCTGCACGATGGCTGCGTCGCGCTGGCGCTCGAGGAAGGCCGGCACGAGGTGACGCTGGACCTGTGGAACGCGAAGGCGCAGCGCACCGAACGCTGGATCGCGCCACACGCGGTGCTCGCGACGCCGCTGTTCATCTCGGCCCGCGTACTGCGCACGCCGCCGGCCGCGCTGCAGGCGGCGGTGGCCGGGATGCGGCATGCCCCGTGGCTGGTCGCGAACCTGCAGCTGTCGGACGCGCTGGTCGACCAGCCCGGCGCGCCGCCGTCGTGGGACAACGTGCTGTACGGCAGCAGCACGCTCGGGTATGTCGACGCGATGCACCAGGCGACGCGGCCCTACCCCGGGCCGATGGTGCTGACGGTCTACTGGGCGCTGGGCGGCGACAACGAGGCGCAGCTGATCGCGCAGCGCAAGCGCCTGCTGGAGCAGCCGTGGCAGGCCTGGTCGCAGGCCGTCGTGCAGACGCTGGTCGGCGCCCATCCGGACCTGCCCGACAAGCTGGTGCGCATGGACCTGATGCGCTACGGCCATGCGATGAGCATTCCGCTGCCCGGCGTGCGCGGCAACCCCGCGCTGGCGGCACTGGCCTCAGGCAGCGGCCGGGTGCAGTTCGCGCATGCGGACCTGTCGGGGTACTCGGTGTTCGAGGAGGCGTTCTTCCACGGCAACGCGGCGGCGCGGCGCATTGCGGCACGCCGGAAGGCCGGCTGACGCGTCAGCTACACCAGCAGCCCCGGCACCTGCGGCACCAGCGCCTGCCGCTGCGCCGTGGCACTGCCGAGCAGCGCGAAGCCGAGCAGCTGCCCGTCGCCGCTGTGGAAGCGCGCATCGCAGCCGTCGTCGCTGAGCGTCACCGTCCACGCGCCCGACGCGTCGAGCGGCGGCGGGCACACCACCGTCGGGCAGGCCGGCGTCTTCACGATCACCGGCATCRCCGGGTAGACGACGGGCGTCGGCTTGCCGGCCAGCGTCGCGGCCAGCGCGCGGGCCTGCTGCATGATCGGCATCACATAGGGCAGCGTGTGGCCGTCGACCTCGGCGCAGTCGCCGAGTGCATGCACGTTCGCGGCGCTGGTCGCGAGCAGCCGGTTCGTCACGATGCCGCGGTTGGTGGTGATGCCGGCTGCGTGCGCGAGCCCCGTGCGCGGGCGCAGGCCGACGGCCGACAGCACCAGGTCGGCGGCGAGCGTGCCGCCATCTTTCAACGTCAGCGTGAAGCCGCTGCCGTCGCGCTGCACCGCCGCGACCGAGGTGTTGAAGCGGAAGCCCACCCCGGCCGCCTCCAGCTTCTCGCGCAGCCGCGTGCTGGCCTGCTCCGGCAGCAAGCGCGGCAGCGCGCGCGGTGCAAGATCGATCACCGTCGGCGCGATGCCGCGCGCGAGCAGGTCGTTCGCGAACTCGCAGCCGATCAGCCCGGCGCCGAGGATCGCGACGCGCTGCACGCCGTCGAGCCGGTCGGCGAAGCGGGCGTAGTCGTCGAGGTCGTTGACCGACAGCACGTCGTCGGCGCCATCGCCGGCAAGCGGCACGCGGATCGGGTCGGCACCGAGCGCGAGCACCAGGTCGCGGTAGGCGATCGCCTCGCCGCCATCGAGCTCGACCACCTGCGCGGCCGTGTCGATGCGCGCGACGACCGCGTTCGCGCGCAGCGTCGCGTTCAACTCGGCCGCCATCTTCTCGGCCGGCTTCATCACCAGCGACGCGGCGGTCTTCTTGCCGGCCAGCGCGTTCGACAGCATCGGCTTCGAATAGAAGCCGGCCTGGTCGCGGCTGACGATGACGAGCGGGGTCGTGGTGTCGAGCTTGCGCAGTTCGCGCGCGAGCGTGAAACCGGCGAGGCCGGTGCCGAGGATGACGATGGGATGTGACATGGGCGCGGGCCGTGAAAAGCGGTCGCCACTGTAGCAGTGGGGCCGGCGGTTACCTTTGGAGGCAAGCTCCCGCCGCACACTCGCATTGAAATGCCGGAGCCCGGCTCCACGTGGGAATCTCCACCGACAAGGACACCACACCGTGCTGACCCTCATCATCGTCGTGTGCCTCGTCGGCGCCTTCATCGCCTGGCTGATCGGCGAACCGTCGTGGATCGAACTGCGCCGCCGCCGGGTGCGCGCCCGCCCGTTCCCGGCCGAATGGCGGCAGATCCTGCGCCGGCACGTGCCCTATGTGCGCGGCATGCCGGCCGACCTGCAGTTGCAGCTGAAGAAGCACATGCAGGTGTTCCTCGCCGAAAAGGTGTTCATCGGCTGCGGCGGCCTCGAGGTCACCGAGGCGATGCGCGTGACGATCGCCGCGCAGGCCTGCCTGCTGCTGCTGAACAAGCGCCGGCCCGGCTACTTCCCGAACCTGAGCCAGGTGCTGGTCTACCCGGGCGCTTTCGTCGTCGACAAGGTGCACACCGGCCCGGCCGGCGTGCTGCAGGAGCAGCGCCAGGTGCTGGCCGGCGAATCGTGGTCGCAGGGCCAGGTGATCCTGTCGTGGCACGACGCGCTGGAAGGCGCCGCCGAGGCGGACGACGGCCGCAACGTCGTGATCCACGAGTTCGCGCACCAGCTCGACCAGGAGAACGGCGACGCGAACGGCGCACCGTGGATCGGCCGCCGCCACCGCGCGCGCTGGGCGCAGGTGTTCGGCAGCGAATTCGCGCTGCTGCAGCAGCAGGCCGAGCGCGGCGAGGAGACGCTGTTGAGCCACTACGGCGCCACCAACCCGGCCGAGTTCTTCGCGGTCGCGAGCGAGGTGTTCTTCGAGCAGGCGCCGCAGATGGCCGCGCAGCATCCGGCGCTGTTCGCCGAACTGAGCCGGTTCTACCGCGTCAATCCGCTCAGCTGGTAAGGATTCAGCTGACGGCCGAAGCCGCGCGCGCCGCGTCGATCTTGCCGAGCAGCCACTGCAGGCCGGCCAGGTGCTGCTGGTCGTGGCTCGCGAGGTAGTGCACCAGGCTGAGCAGCGTCAGCGCGCCATAGCCCTCGAACACGGCGGTGCGCTCCCACTGGGGCGGCTCGATGCGCCGCAGCAGCGCCAGCGTCTGCTCGCGCGCCACGCGGAACGCCGCCAGCGCCTGCGCCGCATCGGCATGTGCATAGTCGCGCTCGATCGCGAGCGCATCGGTGTCGATCGACGCGAGCAGCGGCCGGTCTTCGTCCAGCGTGCGCCGCAGGCGCACGTGGTAGCCGTCGATCTCGATGTCGCGCACGTGGCACAGCTGCGCGAGCGGCGACAAGGCCTCGCTCGGCACGCCGTCCCAACTGTCGGGCACGAAGGTCTCGTACCCGCGGGGAACCTCGGCGTAGAAGGCCGCGAGCTGATCGGGGAAACTGGCGAGTGCGTTCAGGGTGGCTGCATGCATCTCGCCAGTATGCCGATCAGGCTATCCAGTGGGTGATCAGGATGCCGAAGCCGAGGCCGTTGATCAGCATCCCGATCGCGAGGCGGACGGTCTTCATCGTGCACCCCCTTCGGCCAGCTTGCGGGCCACCGCGGCGCCGTAGGCCGGATCGGCCTTCGTGAAGTGCCCGATCTGCCGCAGGCGGATCTCATCCGACGGCACGCCGCGCATCGCGTTCGCGATGTTGCTCGTCAGGCGCTCCTGCTCGTCGGCCGGCAGCAGGCGGAACAGGTTGCCGGCCTGCGTGAAGTCGTCCGACTCGCCGCGCTCGTCGTAGCGAGCGGCCGCGCCATCCAGCGGCCAGCCGGCGTCGCCGTGCCCGAAGCCCTGCGGCGCACTGCCGCGCGCATCCACCGGCGCGTAGTTCTGCGCGGCGCTGCTGCCGTTCGGGTCGCCCGCGCTGCCGGCCATGCTGCCGTCGCGCTGCTGGTGGTGCACCGGGYAGCGCGGCCGGTTCACCGGCAGGTGCTGGTGGTTGGTGCCCACGCGGTACAGCTGCGCATCGTGGTACGCGAACAGCCGGCCCTGCAGCATCTTGTCGGGGCTGAAGCCCAGGCCCGGCACGATGTTGGCCGGCGACAGCGCGGCCTGCTCCACCTCGGCGTGGTAGTTCACCGGGTTGCGGTTCAGCTCCAGCACGCCGACCGGGATGCGCGGGAAATCCTTGTGCGGCCACACCTTGGTCAGGTCGAACGGGTTCCAGCCGGTGCGCGCTTCCCACGTCGCCGCCTCGGCCTCGGTCATCACCTGGATGAACACGTTCCACTTCGGGAAGTCGCCCGCCGCGATGGCACCGAACAGGTCGCGCTGCGCATGGTCGGGGTCGCTGCCGGCCAGCCGTGCCGCGTCCTCGGGCAGCAGGTTCTTGATCCCCTGCTGCGTCTTCAGGTGCCACTTGACCCACACCCGCTCGCCGCCCGCGTTGACCAGGCTGAAGGTGTGGCTGCCGAAGCCGTCCATGTGGCGGTAGCCGTCCGGCGTGCCCCGGTCGCTGAACAGCATCGTCACCTGGTGCAGGCTTTCCGGCGCGCGGCTCCAGAAGTCCCACATCATCGTCGCCGACTTCAGGTTCGTCTGCGGATCGCGCTTCTGCGTGTGGACGAAATCGGGGAACTTGATCGCGTCCTTGATGAAGAACATCGGCGTGTTGTTGCCGACCAGGTCCCAGTTGCCGTCTTCGGTGTAGAAGCGCACCGCGAAGCCGCGCGGGTCGCGCTCGGTGTCGGCACTGCCCTTCTCGCCGCCGACGGTCGAGAAGCGCACGAAGGTCTCGGTCTGCTTGCCGATCGCGCTGAACAGCTTCGCGTGGGTGTAGCGGCTGATGTCGTGCGTGACGGTGAAGGTGCCGTAGGCACCCGAGCCCTTCGCGTGCACGACGCGCTCGGGGATGCGTTCGCGGTTGAAGTGCTGCAGTTTCTCGATCAGGTGGAAATCCTGCAGCAGCACCGGGCCGCGCGGGCCGGCGGTGATCGAGTTCTGGTTGTCGACCACCGGAATGCCGGAGGCGGTGGTGAGGCGGGAAGGGGTTTGGCTCATGCGAGGGCTCCTGGTTCGGTGCCCTCAGTGTCGGAAAGCCGCCTCTCGCCGTAAATTCAATTGATCAAAGAACGTCAATAGCGAATTTCAATCGACCTCAGCCGCCGCCCGCCAGCGGGATCAGCCAGCCCGCCAGCAGCGAGAAGCTGGCGAAGGCCAGCACGGTGCTGGCCATGATGATGCGGGCGATGCGGCCGTTGTCGGCCCGGTAGCGCTCGGCCAGCAGCGAGACGTTGCTCGCGCTCGGCAGCGCGGCCGCCAGCGTCAGCACGGCCAGCCCGAAATCGCTGACCGCGAGGCCGGCCCGGCGCGCCGCCAGCCCGAGGCCGAACACCAGCAGCGGGTGCACGAACAGCTTGATCAGCGCGACCGGCAGGTAGCGCCCGAGCGGCGTGCGGCTGTGCGCATGCTGGCCGGCGCGCCACAGCACGGCGCCGATCGTGAACAGCGCGACCGGCGTCGCCGCATCGCCCAGCATCCGCACGATCTGCGCGAGCGGCCCCGGCAGTTCACGGCCGCTGGCGGCCAGCAGCGCGCCGAGCCCGATCGCCCACGGCAGCGGGTTGCCGAGCGCGCCGCGCAGCGAGCGGCGCAGCGAGACGCCGAGGTCGTCGTGCGGCGTGCCGTCGTGCCGGCGCGATTGCGCGAGTGCCACGCACAGCGAGCTGGTGAGCAGCAGGTCGACCAGCACGGTGCCGAYCACCGGCCCGGCGGCGCGCTCGCCGAGCAGCGCGGCCAGCAGCGGCACACCCATGAAGCCGGTGTTCGGGAACGCGGCGACCAGCGCGCCGAAGGCGGCGTTCTTCAGGTCGAGGCCGCGCCGCATCGTCAGCGTGACCGTCAGCACCACCACCAGCAGCGCACAGGCGGCGTAGATGCCGATCAGCGCCGGATCGATCAGCTGCGCGAACGGCATGCTGGCGCCGAAGCGGAACAGCATGCACGGCAGCGCGAAGAACAGCACGAAGGCGTTGAGGCCGGGGATCGCGGCTTCGGGCAGCACGTGCTGGCGGGCGGCGAGGTAGCCGCACAGCACCAACGCGAAGAAGGGGATGGTGACGGCGAGGATGGACTGCACAGCGGGCAAGTATCGCCCGTGTACGGACCTCTTTCAGGGCGAGGCAGGCGACGACGCCGGCGAGGCCACGTGCGCCGCAGCGCCCTGTCGCCGCCGGATCTCGGCGATCAGCTCGTCGTACTGCCTGCCCGTCTCCGACTTGATCAGCGACGGCCCGATGCCCGGCGGCACCCAGCGGTTCGGCACGTACTCGCCGTGGAAGGTGATCAACGTGTGCCCGCTGTCGGGTGCCGTGAGGCGGGTCGTCGCCTCGTAGCTCTTGAAATCGCCGCTGACCAGGTGCGAGCGGATCTCCTGCGGCGCGACCAGCTCGACCGAGCGCACGCTGTGGAACGCGAAGTGCAGCAGGCCGTGGCGCGCCTCGCCGCTTTGCTCGACCTGCAGCGCGCCACCCTCATGGCCGATCACCGCGCTCGACTTCAGGTTCGAGACGAAGCCCGCCATGTGCTCGTAGTCGGTCAGCACCGCCCACACCTGCTCGCGCTCGGCGGCCACGCTCGCTGTGACGTCGAGCACGACCTTGCCGTCCTGCAGCACCACCTGCACGTCGACCGGCTGCGCCTGCGCCGAGGTGCACGGCAGCGACAGCAGCAATCCGGCGCACAGGAGGGCGGAGCGGGCATCCATCGCGCGATGCTAAGACAGCCGGCCGTCCGGTGCACGCCTGGCCACTTTGCCTACACTGCCGCATGGCCGCACACCCTCCCCTGAAGCTCTTCATCGCCAACAAGAACTACTCGTCGTGGTCGCTGCGCCCGTGGGTGCTGATGCGCACGCTGCAGATCCCGTTCGACGAACAGCTGGTGCCGTTCGGCGCGGGCTCGCAGGCGGAGGTCTTCGGCGCCTTCTCGCCCTCGGGCAAGGTGCCCTGCCTGGTCGATGGCGAGACGGTGGTCTGGGATTCGCTGGCGATCATCGAGTACCTGGCCGAGGCGCATCCACGGGCCTGGCCGGTGGAGCGCGGCGCGCGGGCCTGGGCGCGMAGCGCGGCCGCCGAGATGCATTCCGGCTTCTTCACCGTGCGCAACCTGTGCTCGATGAACTGTGGCGTGCGGGTGCGGATCGAGCCGGTGCCGCCGGCGCTGCAGGCGGAGTGGGACCGGCTCTCGGCGTTGTGGGATGAAGGGCTCGCCCGCTTCGGCGGGCCGTTCCTGGCGGGCCCGCAGTTCACGGCCGTGGATGCGTTCTTCGCACCGCTGGCCTTTCGGGCGCAGACTTATTCACCGACGCTCTCGGCGCGTTCGAACGAGTACCTCGCGCGCCTGCTGGCCTTGCCGGCCATGCAGTCGTGGTACGCCGATGCGCTGGCCGAACCGTGGCGCCACCAGGGCCACGAAGAAGAAGTCCATGCGGTGGGCAGCTTGCTGCAGGATCTGCGCTCGCCGCGCTGATGCGCGGCGGCTCAGTGCGGCCGGCCGGCGGCGATGGCCGGAAAGTCGCGCGCATAGCGGTCGATCCATTCGGTCGCCGCTTCCTCCGCGCTGAGCTGCCGGCCCTCGATGCGGCTGACCGACTGCCGGTAGTCCTCGATGTGGCACACCTGCTCGACCATGCGCGCGAGGAACGCGACCTCGGCATCGAGGAAGGTCACGCCCACCTCGTAGCCTTCGATCTCGCTCGGCTCGCACCAGGCCACGCGGGCATCGGCCTCGAAGGCCGGCTGCACATAGGGAATGCAGATGTGCACATGCTCGCCCGGCGCCACCGCGCGGTCGACATGCACCGCCAGGCCGCCCGCGCTGATGTCATGCGCATGCGCCGCAGCCGCCGGGCCGTGCAGGTTGCCGGTACCGATCTCGACCGGCAGATCGACAGGGTGGCGGATGAACTGTCTCATGGTGTGCCGCGAGTATTCGCCATCTGCGCGCGCAACGCCAATAACCCATTTGAAGGGGTGGATTGGCCCTTCTTCGTCATCCGACCTGCGCGCCCGCCCGCCCGGCCTCGACGCCATAGCGCGCCGCAGTACGGATGCTCGCGTTGGGATCGTTTGCATCGCTGACCACGCGCAACGCGGCCTCCAGGCGCTGCGGATCCAGCCGGAAGCTCATGTAGCCGCGCTCCTCGCTGCGCGCATAGCGGATGTGCGGGTTCAGCGGCAGCGCCGCATCGAGCCGGTCCTGCGCCATGCCGTGGCTCGTGATCGAGGTGCCGCAGAACTCGGTGGCGAGCGGTGCCGCATCGCCGGGGCGGCGCTTCAGGTCGGCGACGTAGTTGCAGTGCACATCGCCGCTCAGCACCACCGGGTTGGCGGCGCGCCGCTCGGCCAGCGTGTCGAGCAGCCGCTCGCGCGCGACCGGGTAGCCGGCCCAGCCGTCGGTCCAGAAGCGGCCTTCCTTCGTCCAGGTGAACGGCGCCATCAGCGTCTGCTGCGCGAGCAGGTTCCAGCGTGCGTCGGTCTGTGCCAGGCCCTCGCCCAGCCAGCGCTCCTGCGCCGCGCCGAGCAGCGTGCGTCCGGGCTTCATCAGCTCGGGGCAGGCGGCCAGGTCGATGGTGCTCGAGCCGCCGCGGCCCGGCTTCGGGCAGGCCTGGTGGTCGCGGTACTGGCGGTCGTCGAGCACATGGAAGCGCGCCAGAGCGCCCCAGTCGTAGCGGTCGAACACCTGCGCATTCGCGCGCACCGGCCGCGCCGACAGCGGCAGCGGCATGTGCTCCCACCAGGCCTGGTAGGCTGCGGCGCGGCGTTCGAGGAAGTTCGGCGCCAGGTCCTGGCCCTGGTCGTTCGCGTAGTCGTTCGCGACCTCGTGGTCGTCCCAGGTGACGATCCACGGCGCCACGGCATGGATGCGCTGCAGGTCGGCATCGCCCTTGTACTGCGCATAGCGGGCCCGGTACTGCGCGAGCGTCGTCGCGTCGCCGCTGCCCTCGTGCACGCGCACGCGGCCGGCGACCGGGCCGTACTCGTAGATGTAGTCGCCGAGGAAGACGACCAGGTCGGGCGATTCGTCGGCAAGGTGGCGCCACGCCGCGAAGTGGCCATGGTCCCAGCGCTGGCACGACGCGATCGCGAAGGCCAGCGATTCGCTCGCGCCGGCCGGCGGCGCGGTGCGGGTGCGGCCGGTCGCGCTGCGCGCGCCGAGCGCGGTGAAGCGGTAGAAGTAGCTGCGCGACGGCGCGAGCTCGCGCGGCTGCGCATGCACGCTGTGGCCCCAGGCGGCCTCGGCGGTCTCGGTGCCGCGCGCGACGACCTGGGTGAAGGCCTCGTCGCGCGCCAGCTCCCACTGCACCGGCACGCGCGCCGGCAGGTCGGCACCGATCAGGCGCGTCCACAGCACGACGCTGTCGGCACGCGGCGAACCGGAGGCGATGCCGAGCGGGAAGCGGTCGATGTCGGCGGCACGTGCCGCCCGAACGAACAACGGGGCACCTGTACCGAATGCCGTGGCCGCGGCCCATTGCAACAGGCGGCGGCGGTCGAAGGAAGTGGGGCTCATGGAAGGGGCGGCAAGAAAGCTCGGAGGGGATCGCGATTGTTCTATCACAGTCACGCGGACTCGCCGCGACGGACGCTCGCCTATGATCGATGCGAGTTTGCTTCCGAGCCGTTCCCCCGTGTCCTCCTCCCCCGATTCCGTCTCCACGCTGAACAACGCCCAGATGGAGGCGGTGCAGCACCTGTCCGGCCCCTGCCTGGTGCTGGCCGGCGCCGGCTCGGGCAAGACGCGGGTGATCACGCACAAGATCGCGCGGCTGCTGCAGGCCGGCTATGCGCCGGGGCAGATCGCCGCGATCACCTTCACCAACAAGGCCGCGCAGGAGATGCGCGAGCGCGCCAAGTCGCTGATCGGCGCGCGCGCCGCCAAGCACCTGGTGGTCAGCACCTTCCACTCGCTGGGCGTGCGCATCCTGCGTGCCGAGGGCGAGCGGCTGGGCCTGAAGGAGAAGTTCAGCATCCTCGACAGCGACGACGTGCTCGGCATCCTGAAAGACGCCGGCGGCACCACCGACATCGCGATGGCGCGCCGCTGGCAGTGGACCATCAGCCTGTGGAAGAACGAGGGCCTGGGCAGCGACGACGTGAAGCCCGAGACCGACGACGACGTGGTCGCGCAGAAGGTGATGAAGCGCTATGAAGAACGGCTCGCGGCCTACCAGGCGGTCGACTTCGACGACCTGATCGGCCTGCCGTACCGGCTGCTGAAGCGCGATGCCGAGGCGCGCGCCACCTGGCAGAACACGCTGCGCTACGTGCTCGTCGACGAGTACCAGGACACCAACGCGATCCAGTACGAGCTGCTGAAGAGCATCGTCGGCGAGCGCGGCATGTTCACCGCGGTGGGCGACGACGACCAGAGCATCTACGGCTGGCGCGGCGCGACCATCGAGAACCTGCGCCGCCTGCCGCAGGAGTACGCCGACCTGAAGGTGATCCCGCTGGAGCAGAACTACCGCTCCACCGGCTACATCCTGCGCGCCGCCAACAACGTGATCGGCAACAACCCGAAGCTGTTCGAGAAGAAGCTGTGGAGCGCGTTCGGCGACGGCGAGCCGGTGCAGCTGGTCGAGTGCGACAACGAGGAGCACGAGGCCGAGCGCGCAGTGGCGCGCATCCAGGCGATCCGCGCGAACGGCGCGGCCGACGGCGTGCAGTTCAAGGATTTCGCGATCCTGTACCGCGCCAACCACCAGGCGCGGGTGATCGAGAAAGCCCTGCGCAAGGCCGAGCTGCCGTACAAGGTGTCGGGCGGCCAGAGCTTCTTCGACCGCGCCGAGATCCGCGACCTGTGCGCCTGGCTGCGGCTGCTGGTCAACAACGACGACGACCCGGCCTTCCTGCGCGCGGTCACCACGCCCAAGCGCGGCATCGGCCACCAGACGCTCGGCAGCCTCGGCGAGTTCGCCGGCAAGTGGAAGACCAGCCTGTACGAGGCGCTGTTCGCCGAGAGCCTGGGCACCGCGATCAACGCACGCGCGATCGGCTCGCTGCACGAGTTCGGCCGCTACGTCAGCGATTTCGAGTACCGCGCGCGCCACACCACCGGCGCCGAGGACGCGAAGGCGCTGCTGATGGGCTGGCTGAAGGACATCGACTACGAGAAGCACCTGTACGACGGCGAAGACAGCGAGAAGCTGGCCGCATCGCGCTGGTCGAACGTGATCGACTTCATCGACTGGATCGCCAAGCGCTGCGGCGGCGAGATCGAGAACGACGGCGGCATGAGCATCGAGACCGAGCGCACCAGCGTGCTCGACGTCGCGCAGACCATCTCGGTGATCATGAGCCTGGCCGAGCGCGGCGAGGAGCAGGACGTGATCACGCTGTCGACGCTGCACGCGTCGAAGGGCCTCGAGTGGCCGCACGTGGTGCTGGCCGGCGTCAACGAAGGGCTGCTGCCGTTCCGCAGCGACGACGAGGAGATGACGCCGCAGCGGCTCGAGGAGGAGCGCCGGCTGATGTACGTCGGCATCACGCGGGCCCGCACGACGCTCGCGGTGAGCACGCTGCGCCGGCGCAAGCGCGGGCGCGATTTCGTGCAGGGCATCCCGAGCCGCTTCATCGGCGAGATGAAGCTGCACGAGGCCGGCCCGAAGGAAGACCCGCGCGAGAAGCTGAAGGCGCTGCGCGCCGCGGCGCAGGCGCRGGCCGAACTGGCCAAGGCGGCAGCACCGGCGGCGGGGGCGGAATGAAGCCGATCACCTGGATGGTGTGGACAGGGGCCATCGTCGCGAGCGCGGCGCTGGCCATCGCGTCGGGCGACGGCTGGATCGCGGCGCACTGGCTGTTCGTGTTCAAGCCGCTGACCACGCTGCTGATCATCGCGTTCGCATGGCCGCGCGGGGCCGATGCGCCGGCGCGGCGGCGCTGGGTGCGGGTGGGGCTGCTGCTGTCGCTGGCCGGCGATGTGGCGCTGCTGTGGCCGGTGCAGGGCTTCCTGCCGGGGCTGGTGGCCTTCCTGCTGGCGCACCTGGCGTACATCGCCGCGTTCACGCGCGGCGTGCGCTTCGGCGCCTGGCCGGTGGCGTTCGCCGCGTATGCGCTGGTGGCCGGCGCGATCCTCGCGTTGCTGTGGCACGGCGTGCCGCAGCCCTTGCGCGTGCCGGTGCTCGCGTATGTGGCCTGCCTCGCGGCGATGGCCGCCCAGGCCGCCACGGCCTGGCGGGCGGCGCATGCCGATGGCGCAGCCGCGGCGCACCACGCGCGGCACGCGGCCGTGGGCGCCGCGCTGTTCGTCGTCTCCGACGCCTTGCTGGCCACCGACCGCTTCGGGCCGCCGCTGCCGCTGGCAGCGCTGCTGATCCTCGCGACCTACTGGGCGGCGCAGTTCCTGATGGCGGCCTCGATGCGCCGCGGCGAACCGATGGAGACGACCTGATGGACGTGGACCCGATGCAGTCCGTGGAGTCGCTGCAGGAGGCCTCCTCCGTGGCGAAGCGCAATGCGCGGCTGAATGCGGTGGTGGCGGTGAGCGTCGCGATCCTCGCGACCTTCATGGGCATCTGCAAGGTCAAGGACGACAACATCGTGCAGGCCATGCAGCAGGCGCAGGCCGACAAGCTGGACCATTGGTCCTACTACCAGGCCCGCAACGTGCGGCAGGAGGTGGCCGATGCGACGCTGACCCAGCTGCGGCTCGCACGCGCCGAGCGCAGCGGCGCGCAGGCCGCGGCCTACGACACCGAGATCGCCCGCTACGCCGCGATCGCGGCCGACCAGGCGAAGAAGAAGCTCGAGGTCAAGGCCCAGGCCGAGCAGGACCAGAAGACCTACGACGCGCTGAACTTCCGCGATGACCAGTTCGACCTGTCGGACGCGGCGCTCGCCATCGCGATCGCGCTGCTGGCGGTGACCGCGCTGACGCAGCTGTGGTGGCTGTACTGGCTCACCTGGGTGCCGATGGGCTTCGGCGTGCTGATGGGCGTCGCGGGGCTGGGCGGCCTGGGCATCCATCCGGATGCATTGGTCAGGCTGCTCAGCTGAAGGCAGCTACATCCCCTTGAACAGGCCGGTGAAGCTGCGCGACACCTCCAGCTTCTCGTTGTGCCCCTTGACGCTCACCAGCTGACGCCCGCGCAGGTCGCGCGTCACGCCCGAGATCGCCTGCGTGTTGACGAGCGTCGAGCGGTGGATCTGCCAGAACTGGTTCGGGTCCAGCTCGTCCAGCAGCTCCTTGATCGGCTTGCGGATCAGCGCCTCGATCGTCGCCGTCTGCACCCGCGTGTACTTCTCGTCGGAGATGAAGAACAGCACGTCGTCGACCGGGATCATCTGGATGCTCTGCCCGACCGTCGCCTGGATCCAGCGCAGCCGCTGCGGCGCGCTGCCCGGGTTCAGCTGCTGCGCGAGCTTCTGCAGCAGCTGCTGCATGTCGGGGCCGGCCACCGGCGGCGCCTCGTTCGACGCCGCGCGCTGCGCAAGCCGCTTGCGGATGCGCTCCACCGTCAGCGCGAGCCGCTCGCGCTCGGCCGGCTTCAGCACGTAATCGACGACGCCCTGCTCGAAGGCCTCGACCGCATACTGGTCGTAGGCGGTGATGAAGACGATCTCGCAGCCGTCCCAATCATCGTCGCCGGCCGCCAGCTGGCCGATCTGGCGCGCCGCCTCGACACCGGTCATGCCCGGCATCCGGATGTCGAGGAAGACCAGGTCGGGCCGGTGCTGCGTGGTCAGCTCCACCGCCTCGATCCCGTTCTTCGCCTCGGCGACGATCTCCAGTTCGGGCCACACCTCGGCGAGTCGCGCGCGAAGCTGCTCGCGCATCAGCCGCTCGTCGTCGGCAATCACAGCTCGGATGTTCATGCCTGGATCGTAGCCTCAGCTGAGGCTTGCGGGGCCTTCGGCTTGCGCTCCAGCACGCGCCACACCAGCCACAGCAGCCCGGCCACCAGCAGCACCGGCGACAGCAGCAGCCCGGCGGCGATCAGCGCCACCGCGACGGCGATGCCGACGGCCAGCGCGGCGAACAGCAGCGGCACGCCCAGGCCCACCATCAGCGTGAACGGCACGACGATCGCCACCACCAGCGCGGCCACCAGCAGGCAGGCGGTGATCACCAGCCACTGGCCGGCCTGCAGCGACGGCAGCATCCACGACTCGCCGTCGATGCTCACGTGGATGCCGTCGGCCGGCAGGCTGTGGATCAGCGCTGCCGCGGCGAGGCCGGCCATCACGAGGGCGCTGAGGCCGAGGCACAGGAAGAGCTTGAGGATGCGTTTCATGCAGGGGCTCCTTCGGAGGTCTTGGCGCGGTAGGGCACGGTGATCGTCACCCGCGTGCCGCCACCGGGGTTCTCGGACACGGTCAGGCTGGCCGCGCTGCCGTACAGCAGCTGCAGGCGTTCGCGGATGTTCGCGAGGCCGATGCCGGTGCCGGCGGTCGCGGCCTTGCCGAAGCCGAGGCCGGTGTCGGCCACCGACACCGCGAGCTTGCCGTGCACGATCTCGGCGGCCACCGTCAGCGCGCCGCCCTCGGCCTTCGGTTCCAGCCCGTGCTTGATCGCGTTCTCGACCAGGCTCTGCAGCATCATCGGCGGGAACTCGGCCGACAGCAGGCCGTCGCTCACGCGCACCTCGGTCTGCAGGCGCTCTTCCATCCGCACCTTCAGGATCTCCAGGTAGGGCCGGATCACCGCGAGCTCGCGGCCCAGGTCGCGCGTGGCCTGCGCATTGGCCTCGCGCATCGTCGGCATGCTGGCGCGCAGCAGCGCGATCAGGTTCTTCTGCATCTTGCTGGCGCGCGGCGGGTCGGTCTCGATCAGGTGGTCGATGCTCGCCAGCGTGTTGAACAGGAAGTGCGGCTCGACCTGCGCCTGCATCGCGGCCATGCGGGCCTCGATCACCTGGCGCTTCAGCGCCTCGGACTCGGCCATCTCGGTGGCGACCACTGCCTGCGCCTCGGCCTTGAAGCGGCCGGCGGCCATGATCTTGATCACCATCGAGATGAAGATCAGCAGGAAGGTGAAGCCGGGCAGGTGGTCGCCGGGGCGGAAGCCCTTGATCGTGACGGTGTCCATCTCGTCGTCGGCCGCCATCTTCTCGAGCACGCGGTCGGCGGCCTCGCGCTGGGCGTCGGCCGCGGCCTCCTGCGCATCGGCGATCGCCCGCTGGATGTCGGCCTTGGCCTCCTCGACCGCGGCACGCACCTCCTCGGTGTCGGCGTTCTTCGGCAGCTTGACCTCGATGGCCGGCACCGAGATCGTGATGCCGGCAGCGGCCGATGCGGCGGCCGACGCGGCCGGCGCCGCCGGGCCGATGCGCACGCCGCGATCGTCGATCGTCACGCCGCCGGCACGCACGCCCTTGTCATCGATCTCCAGCGGCCCGATGCGCACGCCCTTGTYGTCGATCGTGACCTCGAACGGCTTGCCGGCGATGGTCACGTTGGCGCGCTTGGCCGGCTCGGCCGACGCGGCGCTGGCGGGCGTGGCCGGTGCGGCGGGTGCCGTGACCGCCGGCGCCT
This sequence comes from Rhizobacter sp. P2_H2, assembly GCF_056403375.1. Lineage (NCBI taxonomy): Bacteria > Pseudomonadati > Pseudomonadota > Betaproteobacteria > Burkholderiales > Sphaerotilaceae > Rhizobacter > Rhizobacter sp. P2_H2. Next base: position 1,586 of record NZ_JBFUFP010000011.1, on the reverse strand, counting down.
TGCGCTTCTTCGGRCCCTTCACGACGACGCGGTCGTCGGTCCAGCGCAGGTTGAACGGCGGCAGGTCGGACAGGATACCGGCGGCGATCAGCGCCAGCACCGACAGCAGGATGAAGCGCTTCCAGCTGATGCTGTCCAGCCAGCGGGCGTAGGCGCTGAAGGCGCGGCGGGCGGCCGGCAGCATCGAGCCGGTGAAGCCGGGGGCGGCGGGCGGGGTGGGAGTCGAGACCATGCAGCCACTGTAAGCGGCGGCACGGGGGCGGCGCGACAGCCGGGCGACGGTCCGGCCGATCGGCCGGACAGGCTGCAGCCATCCGCGACAGAGCGGCTACAGGAAGCCGAGCTTCTTCGTCGCGAAGTTCTTCAGGTTCGGCAGCACGGTCGCGAGCTGCGTGTCGGTGGCGCCGAACCAGCCGAGCATCGTGGCCGCGTACTGGTCGACCGAGGTGGTCGGGATCCAGCGGCCCTGCAGCTCCCAGCTGTCCTTGCCGACGTCGTCCGGCCCGCCCAGCGTCAGCGTCGGGAAGCTGCCGTAGCTGGTGCCGCCCTTCACCGCGCCGCCCACCACCAGGTGGTTGCTGCCCCAGGCGTGGTCGGTGCCGTTGCTGTTGTTCGGCGTGAAGGTGCGGCCGAAGTCGCTTTGCGTGAAGGCCGTCACGGCATCCGCCATGCCGAGGTTCTTCATCGCGGCGTAGAACGCGCCCAGCGCGTCGCCGACTTCCTTCAGCAGGTCGGCGTGGGCGCCGGTGGTCGGCCCGCCGGTGACCTGGTTGGCATGCGTGTCGAAGCTGTCGATCGACGCGAAGAAGATCTGCCGGTTGCCCTGCACCGTGCCGTTGGCGGCGATCAGCTTGGCCACCTGGTAGAGCTGCTTGGCCAGCCCCGTCTTCAGCGTGCTGCCGGAGATCAGCGGCGCGAACGCGCTGTCGATCGCCGCCAGCGCGCCGGTGCCGCCGGGCGTCACCGCCACGGTCGCGGCGAGCCGGTCCGACACGGCGAAGGCGTTGCGCTGCGCCGCCGCATAGGCATCGGCGAGCGCGGCATCCTGCGCCTGCGCGTACAGCGCATCGATCGCCTTCTTGCGCGCCGTGTTCGACGCGTTGTTGGTCAGGTCCTTCGGCTGCAGGTTGTAGGCGCCGAACGTGGCGCCCGGGTCGGGCAGCACCAGCGGGGTCTGGGCCGACGACAGGCCGAAGCGCGTCGAGCCGGCGACCGAGATCACCGGGTTCGCGGTGCCCAGCGCCTCGGACGCCCGGCCGCCCCAGCCGGTGCGGGTCAGCGAGTCGGAGGTGCCGGTCTCCCACAGGATCTGCTGGTCGGAGTGCGAGAACAGGTTGTCGGGCAGCAGGTCGGAGCTGGCAGCGGCGGCACGGTACTGGTCCTTCGTGAGCGGCGAGTTCAGCGTGCCGAGGTTCAGCACCGGCGCGAGCTTGCCGTCGGCCCAGGCGGTGGACAGCGCCGCGAGCGACGGGTGCAGCCCGTAGTTGATGCCGGCCAGGTTCACGAGGTTGGCCTTCGGGATCGCGAGGCCCTTGCGCACGGCCGCGTACTGGTCGTAGCGGGTGTCGGTCGGCACGATGGTGTTG